>JALQUL010000197.1 GCA_023260735.1 Limnohabitans sp.
TTATTGGGATTCCCAAAGAATTCATCAAGTTTTACAAAATATTTGTAGAAATGCAGTGTTTTACACGGACTCTCCAGGACAAATTTCAGTTCATCTATTTCAAAAAAATAATAGTATTATTTGTAAAATTCAAGATAGCGCACCAAGTGTTGATCTGGCCGATATTCATCGCTTATTTGAGCCCTTGTTCAGAAGTGATGTATCTAGAAATAAAAACTCGGGTGGGAGTGGATTAGGGTTGGCAATTGTAAAAGCTATCATTAGTGCTCATAAAGGAAAAATATCAGCCCGACCATCTATCATAGGTGGGTTATTAATTGAGTTTGAATTACCCATCACCCACGGCAATAATTGAAATACTCCTTTGCAATTTTATCTGTTCTCAACCATCATCATGCCCAATAACATCGTCCCTATTCGTGTCGTAGTGGTAGAAGATGACACTAAAATTGCTCAATTATTAGTTGACTATTTAGTGTTGGAAAATTACCAAGCCATTGTTTTTCATAATGGACAACAAGCATTTGAATTTTTACAAAATAATATCGTACAAATGCTGATCTTAGATTGGATGTTACCGGGCATGGATGGTTTGAGCTTATGCCAAGCAATTAGGTCAAACAGTGATATTCCTATTATGATGCTAACGGCAAAGATAGAAGAGATTGATCGACTTGCCGGTCTTGACAGCGGAGCTGATGATTATGTGTGTAAGCCTTTTAGTCCCAAAGAAGTCATGGCACGTATTCGAGCTATGTTAAGACGCTATATGTCACATCATCAGGAAAAAAATGAAGCTTGGAAAATAATAAATGACAGCAAAGAAATTTATTGGGGCCAGCATTTGTTGCCGCTTACTAGGCATGAATTTGAAATGTTGAGTTTATTATTAAATCGACCTGGTAGAGTGTTTTCTAGGGCACAACTGCTAGATAAAATCAATATTGAAAGTAAAGAAGTAAGTGATAGGGCGATTGATAGCCATATTAAAAATATTCGTAAAAAAATTCAAGCGATTGACCCACAGTGTGATTGCATTAGTTCTGTTTATGGGGTGGGCTATCGCTTTGATAGACCTTCAACCAATACTCCACACTAATTAATTTTTTACATCCACCGACAATTGTAAAAAATGATTTAATAGACTTACTAAACTGCTAAGCGCAAAAGGTTTAATTAAGCTGTCGTTCATTCCAGCGTCCATACAAGCTTGAATTTCAGCCTTACCCGCATTAGCTGTCATTGCCACAATGGGTACTTTAGCTTTTTTACGATTTTGCAATTTTCGAATTTCAATCGTAGCCTCAATACCGTTCATCACAGGCATTTGCATATCCATCAATACCAAATCAACATCGTGATCAATCACCATCTGAACCGCTTCAGCACCGTGATTCGCCAAAATGATTTGAATGCCTGCAAAGTTGCGCTCGATTTGTTTTTGAGCTACTAACAAATTAATTTTATTATCATCAACAATTAACACTTTTTTATGCTGAGCTTGGTTAATGGGCGCAACTGGTGAGCTCGTATTAATAACATCAATTTTTTGACTAGGTAATTGTCCCTTTAGCTTTAAAAGTTCAGCTCGGGTGTAATAAGTGCTAGCTTTGTACTCCACATCTTTTGGGGCTTCTTCTGCAAATGTAGAATGCACTACTTTTTCTAGAGGCACAGTTACTTGGAAAACAGTACCGACCCCCTCTTTGCTCTTGAAAGCAATTTTGCCATTCATTAACTCAATTAAGCGCTTTGAAATCGATAAACCAAGACCAGTACCACCATATTGCATGGCGATGGACTCATTTGCCTGCACAAACTCAGTGAATAAATGATCTTGAATCGACTTCTTTATACCAATGCCTGTATCTGAAATTTCTATTTGTAAATAAATTTTATTGGCATCATCAATGTCAAGCTTTTGTGTTGCTCGCATTCGAACAGAACCTTTATCGGTGAATTTAACCGAGTTCGATAAAATATTAACTAATACTTGCGTAATTCTGTGACCATCGCCCCTTACCATTTTAGGCAGCTGACTAGAAATATGGAGTTCATAATCAATGTTTTTTTCTTGCGCCAAATATTTTAAAATATTATAAGAATTGTATAAAATTTCTCGCAAATCAAAATCAGCTGGATTAATACCCAACTTATTTTCTTGTAATTTAGACAAGTCTAATAAGTCATTAATAATAGTGAGTAACTGGTTGGATGATTGGCCTAAGGATTTTGTTAACTCATTATATTCCGCCACGTCAAATTGGGAGTTTGTATTGCTTCTTAATAAATTAACAATACCTACTATCGCATTCATAGGTGTGCGCAACTCATGGGTGATAGTGGCAAAAAACCGATCTTTATATTGTTGGGCTCTTTCAAGTTGTTGTTTAGACTCTTGAATAGAATCATTTTGACGGCCTAAAATACTAATTAATTTTGAATAATTAAACTCAATTAAAGTCACTGACAACATTCCTAAAACTACTAAAGTAACACCTTGAGCAGCATTTAAGTATTGAATAATATCTTTATCAATTATCTGTACCCAGATGCCCCAGTCAATAAAATTGGCACCTAAAATGGTAGCAATAATGGAAATGGCCATGGTAACAGTCCAAATTTTTGCCACTTTAGTGGAATGCAGCAACATAGCAAAAATGGGAGCCATAGTGATATAACCCACCACAATAGGCAACTGAAACCACAACATTAAATTTAAAAATAAAATGTTGATAAATCCATTAGACAAAACAAATAAAACGATTTTTTGATTAAAACCAATTTTTTTAATCAATAGATGAGCAATGCCTGCCAATATTGCAGTAACTCCACAGACGATAGCAGGTCCCCAGTTCTGTAGAAAAATCCAGACAAAAGTATAAAAACTAGTCATACTAACAATGGTGTAATTCACCATTGTCAACTGCCATTTTTTGCTCTTTAAGGCCTTTTGCTCAAGTGTCATTTTGGTATCATCCGCTTTTGGGGGAGCTGATTGATTAGGCGACTTGTTTTTATTGATTCGAGTTTGGGTCATTTCATTCGCAGCATCGGGTTTATAAATTGTAATGGCCTACTTAACTAAACAAAAATTTGGTACAAAAGCAAAAACGTTTGTGCTTAGGTGAGTTGGAGCAAACTACTACTTAGAATTTCAATCTTATTGCTTTTACGAACCAGAACACCCTCCATACTGGTGATGCTCATCCCAAATTTAGAATGTCTAAAAGCAATAGGCAAAACTTACTCAAATAAGTAAGCTATTAGTTCTAGTTCAAACAACAATGATCTAATTGACTAATTGCCAAAATTATTTTTTTCTATTTTATAACTTCAAACTAGCAACTCAAGTTAAAGTGTTGTTTAAAAAATAATTTCAAATATTAAAAAACGAGAAATTTGAAGTGTTTATTCAATTTCCCTATCAATTGCAATAGTAAGTCCTAGAAATTGCTTCAATCAGGAATCAACCAATCTGAATCGGGGTACTGGGGGGTATTGATGTTCCTTTAGCTTATATTAGAAAAAATATAAGGTGAATTATTGTAATAACCATAAAAATATTAGCTCTTGAAAGGCCTCAACAACACAATTGATTCAACAAGAATCAACAAAAATAAACAGTTGAAAGGAGTTTGAAGCCTTAGAAAGCCTCCTGCAATAATAATAAATTCCCTTTAATCTATTTTTTAAATTATTATATGAAATTTCAGTTGTTGATTAGTTTAATTATTTCAGTTGCGGGCAACAGTTATGCAGCAAGTTTTGATTGCTCAAAAGCCAAAAGCCCAATTGAAAAATCTATCTGTGCAGATCCAAAACTAAGTGCTTTAGATGAAAAATTAGGTGATACCTACTCCAACATTAAAAATAATTTGAGTGAAGTTGCCAAATCTAAATTACGCAATCATCAGACTGCCTGGGTTAAGTCATTAGCACAAGATTGTTCAGACGCCATACAAACCAAAGATAATAAAAAAATTGCGAGTTGTTTAATCAATTATTACGAATCAAGAATTCAATATTTAAGTAGTCTTAATCCACCAGTTGATGGATTCTATAAATTTCCAACACTGGGAAAAACTAGCAACATTAGTTATGAATTATTAGATAAGCCAACCGGTGCTGCTAATTTAGTCAATAGCACGGTTGAAAAAATGGCCTCTAGTTATGAGCTTGGAAAAGAAGATAATTTAGAGATGAGTCTGAGCAGCTTAGGTCAATCTATTATTGCGATTCAAGCTAATTTTGAAACCAATGGAGGTGCCCACCCTGATTTTGGTGCGAGTTATAGCTATATTGACATGAGTAAAGGTAGAGAGCTTAAAACTGAAGATTTTTTTATTAAAAATAAATGGCCAGAATTAGCAAAATTGATTGTCAAAAAAATGAATACAGGAGCTGATCAAGAAACCAAAGATTGTTATTCCAGCATTGATGATCAGGCTATTTTGGAGATTTTAAAAACTAATTTTTCTGCTATTCAAATTACGAATAAGGGCATTTCTATTTTATTAGGTGTTCCACGTTATTGCAGAAACAATGATTTTTTTGACCTTGATAAATCAAGTCTAAAGCCATTTATGACAGATGGTTTTAAAGCCATTGCTCAATAAAGTAAAAGGCCAATACTTTGGGTATTAAAAGCAATTTTTAATACCTACTTCCATTGTTTTAGGAAAGTTTCAAAAAAGTTATCGTTAAAACATCAGGAAAAAATGTCAAAACATAGGGTGTTACTTTTTTCATCCAATCACCCTATTCAAGTTCTGCTAAGATTAGCTTACGACTAACTTTAGCCGTTATTGATTGAAGAAAAGGTACATCTTATGACCGAAGAAAAAACTATTTGGACCGAAACAGCCAGCATGAAGGATTTTTATGTCACGCCTAAACTATGGTTGTTTAGTTTGCTAAGCTTAGGGATTTATACCCTTGTGATTTACTTTATTCGTTTATACACCCGCTACACGCTCACCAACCAACGCTTAATAGTCGAGTCTGGCTTATTGGTAAAACGCATAGAAGAAATAGAACTATTTAGAATTAAAGATACCAAATTTAACCAAGGCTTTTTTCAGCGCTGGGTGGACATGGGAGAAATTGCTGTATTTAGTAGTGACCAAACGAGCAATTTAATTTTAAGCAATATGCCTAACGCCAGAGAAAAACGTGAACAAATCAGAGCCATGGCCAACCAATCACGCGAAGATAATGGTATTAGAACTATTATTAATGATTGATATTAACTTTGGCTAATTAATGCCAAGACTCAAACCCAAGGCTGTTTTAACCCCATTTAATACTGACATTGTTGTCTTATGAGTGGGGTTTCTTTTTAATGGCAATTAAAGTAGCAATTCAAGATCACCCATACTTTTGGCAGTCTCTCATTAAGCATTTTATGATTTACTTATGAACGTGATAGAAATAATCAATCAATAAAAGTGACTGATTGGTATATCATTACATCACTGAATTTATTTTAGTTCCATTTTTTACCCACCTAGAAGGAAACATCATGTCACTTATCAATACCACAATCCAACCTTTTAAAACAACAGCTTTCCACAATGGCAAATTTGTAGAAGTTTCTAACGAAACAATGGCTGGCAAATGGTCTGTGTTGATTTTTATGCCTGCAGCATTCACATTCAACTGCCCAACAGAAATTGAAGATGCAGCAGAGAACTATGCTGAATTCCAAAAAGCAGGTGCAGAAGTTTACATCGTTACCACCGATACCCACTTCTCACACAAAGTTTGGCACGAAACATCACCAGCAGTTGGTAAAGCTACATTCCCGTTAGTTGGCGACCCAACACACCAATTAACACGTGCTTTTGGCGTACACATTGAAGAAGAAGGTTTAGCTTTACGTGGCACTTTCATCATCAACCCACAAGGTCAAATCAAAACTGCTGAAGTTCACTCTAACGAAATCGCTCGTGACGTGAAAGAAACTGTACGTAAATTAAAAGCAGCTCAATACACTGCTGCTAACCCAGGTCAAGTATGCCCAGCTAAGTGGAACGAAGGCGCTAAGACTTTAACTCCTTCTTTAGAATTAGTTGGTAAGATCTAATTTTTTAGCTTGGATTTTCGCCCTGTTTATTCAGGGCGTTGAGCGCAAGGCGTTTAGTGGCCCTCTTTAAAGCAGTAAAACTAAGCGCCTTTCCCTCAACCCCCTCCCTATTATTTTTATAACCGCCCTGCTAGTTTTAGCGAGGTGTTAGATTTTTGCACCCTTTTTTAGGAGAACATCATGCTTGACGATACACTCAAATCACAATTACAAACCTATTTAGGCATGTTGCGTCAACCGATTCGCTTAATTGCTTCTTTAGATGACAGCAGCAATAGTGTGGATACCCGCGAACTGCTCGAAACCATTGCCAGCTTATCGGATAAAGTCAGTGTGGATTATTCTGGCACTGACGCTCGCAAACCTTCATTTGTAGTGGCAGCCAACGAAAACACTACTGGTGTGCGTTTTGCAGGCTTACCCTTAGGCCATGAATTTACCTCTTTGGTTTTAGCCTTGCTATGGACAGGCGGTCACCCTCCTAAAGTAGAGGCGGACGTGATTGACTCTATTAAAGGTCTTGAAGGTGACTTCAACTTTGAAGTGTATATGTCTTTGTCTTGCCACAACTGCCCTGACGTAGTGCAAGCCTTGTCGTTAATGGCCATTGTCAACCCTCAAGTCAAAACTGTGGTGATTGAGGGTGGTGCTTTCCAACAAGAAGTGACCGACCGAGAAATCATGGCTGTGCCTATGGTGTTTTTAAATGGTCAAGTATTTGGCTCTGGTCGCATGAATGTAGAAGAAATTATGGCCAAACTTGACACTAAAGCAGCCGATCGTGATGCTGCCAAATTAAACGCTAAAGCCGAGTTTGACGTGCTGATAGTAGGTGGTGGCCCAGCTGGTGCTGCAGCGGCTGTTTATGCAGCCCGTAAAGGCATTCGCACAGGTATTGTGGCCGAACGTATGGGCGGTCAAACCAACGACACCATGGGGATTGAAAACTATATTTCTGTACTCGAAACCAATGGCCCCAAATTTGCAGCCGACCTAGAAGCACAAGTGCGCCACTATGAAGTGGACATTATGAATTTGCAACGTGCCGAAAAAATCATTCCTGCCAGCCAAGCAGGAGGCTTAATTGGTGTGCAATTAGCTAACGGTGCCGTGTTGCAATCCAGAAGCGTGATTGTGACCACTGGTGCACGTTGGAGAAATGTGAATGTGCCTGGCGAACAAGAATACAAAAACAAAGGTGTAGCCTATTGCCCGCATTGTGATGGCCCTTTGTTTAAAGGCAAACGCACCGCCGTGATTGGTGGAGGCAATTCTGGCATTGAAGCGGCTATTGATTTAGCCGGTGTGGTCAGCCATGTGACGGTGATTGAGTTTGCCGACCAACTCAAAGCAGACGCTGTTTTGGTGAATAAATTAAACAGCCTGCCGAATGTGACGGTTTACACCAATGCACAGACCACCGAAATTACAGGCGACGGCAGTAAAGTCAATGGTATTAAATTCAAAGACCGTGTCACTCAAACCGAAACTCATATCGAGCTTGAAGGTGTATTCGTACAAATTGGTTTAGTTCCTAACACCGAGTTCTTAAAAGAAACTGTAGAACTCAGCAAATTTGGTGAAATTATGATTGATGCCAAGTGCCACACCAATTTAAACGGTGTATTTGCAGCAGGTGACGCCACTACCGTGCCTTACAAACAAATTGTGATTGCCGCAGGCGAAGGAGCTAAAGCCGCTTTGAGTGCTTTTGATTATTTGATTCGTAATCCAAAGGTGTGATGGCTTAGTTAGTCAACATCCTATTTCGGAATAAAAAAGCCACTTTTAAAGTGGCTTTTTTTATACCGATAAACGATGATTAGTTGCAAGTTAAAACCCATTTAACCTATAACTTTGATTCAACTAGACGAATGCCTATTGCATAATATACAATGCATTTATCCAAATATTTCAATTTTTGCACTATATAGAATGCATTATGGATATGACAGAAATAGGTCAATTAATTTGTCAAGCTCGTAAAAAAGAAAAATTTCACAGGCTAATTTAGCTCAACTATTAGGCATGAGTCGAGCCACTATATCGGGCATTGAAAATGCCACCGTCGCAGAAGTGGGTGTGCGTAAAATAATAGCTATCTGCACTGTTTTGGGTTTGCAGCTAATGGTGCAAGAAAAAACCCAACGCCCTACACTGCAGCAACTTCTGAAAGAGCAACACAATGCTTAAAGTAGTTGGTCATTTACCAACTTACCCGTTCACAATGCAACCTAACACCACACCGTGCCAAGAAAATATTAAATGATGTAGCTACAGGAATGGCACAAACCACTGCTGAGCTTGATCTATATATGCAGCAAAATGAAGTGTTTAGGGAGGTGGGGACAGCCGTGTTGGCAGAATGGGGAAAAAGGACTTGAGCTATGAGTTCGACCTGTAATCAACTAAGTGATGAATTGGTGGGCCCCCCGTGAGTCGAACACGGCACCAACGGATTATGAGTCCGCTGCTCTAACCAAGCATGAGCTAGGGGCCCAATATGAAGTAGTTAACCTTGCATTAACCTTCAGCATTCAACTCATAATTGTAATGGGCTTTTGGCTTTATTTTTTGATTTTATTTCAAGTTTTTTACTAAAAACCATCATTTAGTTAAAGGTAACGGTCTAAAACTACTTTTAAGAGACCATCAACTATTGGTCAACGCTTGAGGTGAAAGGTTCAGCTGGCTCCTCCACTCAACACACACTCGCTCACCACTCATTAGTCTAAAGCAAACAGTTGACTCAAGCCTCCCATTCACATCCCTGCACAATGAGCCCTGCTTGCAGCAGCTCTTATTGGCATTTGACTATTTCATTTGTGTTAAGGCATTACTCACTAACTTAGAGGTAATGTCCACAATCTGAATCATTCGGTCGTAAGGCATGCGGGTGGGGCCTATTACCGCCAAAGTACCCACTACTTTGCCATCAATTTGATAGGGGCTACTCACTATGGACAACTGCTCGACGGGTACGAGTTGGCTTTCGCCACCAATATAAATCCTCACCCCTTCGGCTTTGCTAGAGGTGTCTAGTAGTCTCAGTAATTCGGTTTTATGCTCGAATAATTCAAAAGCGCCTTTTAATTGTCCCATATTGCTAGAAAAGTCGCTTACCGATAATAAATTGCGCTCGCCCGATACAATCATGGTGCTTTCATCTTGTGCAAATGCGTCAGCACCTACTTCTACCGCAGTGGCCATTAACTTAGAAATTTCATTGCGTAAAATATCAACTTCTGATTTTAAACGTTCGCGCACTTCTTCAATGGTAAGCCCAGAATAATGAGTATTTAAAAAGTTAGAAGCCTCGATTAGTTCGGAGCTACTATATTCTCTCTCGGTAAAGATAACCCTATTTTGTACATCGCCCTCGGGAGTGACTAAAATAACTAGTAGGCGTTTTTCAGATAAGCGCATAAATTCTATGTGCTTAAAGACTGAACTTCGCTTAGGGGCAACTACTACCCCCACAAAGTGCGATAACTTAGATAATAATGAGGCAGCGCTAGTGATGACTTTTTGAGGCTGATCTAGCACTAGCGAATGAGGTGCTTCTAGGGTTTCACGTTGCACACTTAACATGGTGTCCACAAACAATCGGTAACCTTTGGTTGTGGGAATTCGACCCGCAGAAGTATGAGGGCTTGCAATTAAGCCCAATTCTTCTAGGTCTGACATCACATTTCGGATGGTGGCAGGTGATAATTCCAGACCGCTGGCTTTAGAGAGCGTGCGTGAGCCGATGGGTTGCCCATCGGCAATGTATCGCTCTACTAAAGCTTTTAATAACAACTTTGCTCTATCGTCTAACATAGCTACATTTTAATGATGTAATGAACTTATGGCATCAAAATTTCAAAAAGTCGCATTATTTGGTAAATATCAGGCTCCAGGAGCAAAAGCGGCCTTAGAACGTATCGGTGCTTTTATCGAACGGCAAGGTTGCGAGGTAGTCCTAGAGAGCGAAACCGCCCAATGTTGTGACATCCATCATTTTGCCACAGCTAGCTTGGCCAATATTGGCCATCAATGCCAACTAGGTTTGGTAGTGGGCGGCGACGGTACTATGCTGGGGGTAGCTCGGCAAATGGCGGCTTTTTCTTTGCCTTTAATTGGCATTAATCAGGGCCGCCTAGGCTTTATAACCGATATTCGCTTCGAAGATGTCGAATTAGTGCTGGGCCCTATGCTAAAAGGGCAATTTACCCAAGATAAACGGCATTTAATTGCCGCTAAGGTCATGCGTGATGGTCAAGCCCTGTTTGGCGCGACTGCTATGAATGATGTGGTGGTCAACCGAGACTCGACTTCTGGTATGGTAGAGCTTAAAGTAGAGGTCGATGGCCATTTTGTTTCTAAACAACGTGCCGATGGTTTAATTGTGGCCACTCCTACAGGGGCAAGTGCTTATGCATTGTCCGCGGGTGGGCCCTTGTTACATCCTGGCATAAACGGATGGGCTTTAGTGCCTATTGCGCCTCATACTTTGTCTAACCGCCCTATTGTGGTGCCCGATAATTGTGAAGTGGCCATTGAAATTGTCTCTGGCCGTGACGTAACTGCTAATTTTGATATGCAATCTGTGACTGCTTTAATGCCAGGTGATAGAATTCTCATCACCAAATCAAAACTTTTGGTAAACTTCCTCCATCCAATCGGCTGGACGTATTTTGACACTCTCAGGCAAAAACTCCACTGGAATGAAGGGGGTTATTAATATGGGTTTACGCCAAATCAATTTAAAAGATTTTGTAATTGTTAGCAGCCTAGAGCTTGATTTTCAAAATGGATTCTCAGTTTTAACAGGTGAAACGGGGGCCGGTAAATCTATTTTAATTGACGCATTGCAATTGTGTTTAGGTTCGCGTGCAGACGCCAACATGATTCGTGAAGGCGCCAGCAAAACTGAAATCAGTGCAGAATTTGACTGCCCTAATCACCAGGCCGCTTTATTAACTTGGCTAGAAGAAGGTGGCTTTGAAGCTCAAGATGTCTTGTTGCTCAGGCGCACCATCGATAAAGATGGCAAAAGTAGAGCTTGGATTAACGGTAGTCCCGCTACCGCTACACAACTCAAAGAAATTGCTGAATTTTTAGTCGATATTCACGGTCAACATGCTTGGGCAGCGCTTACTAAAGCAGCCGATGTACGCCGCCTACTCGATACCTATGCAGGCGTGCAACTAGCGCCTACACATCAAGCATGGGGGGTGTGGCGTTCTGCACAAAAAAATCTAGACGAAGCCCTCGCCAAACAAGATTTGTTATTAAGTGAACGTGAACGTTTACAGTGGCAACTCACTGAAATGAAAAAACTTTCGCCGCAACCCGATGAATGGCCAGAACTGAATTTACAACATGGTCGCTTAGCCAATGCTCAGGCTTTATTAGATGCCGCACAATTAAGTGTGAGTTATCTAGATGAGGACGAAGCTGGGGTATTAACGCTTTTATCTAAAGCTCAAAGTTGCCTTGAAGATTTATCGAATACGGAACCAGTTTTTGCTGAAATTTCTCAAGAATTAACTTCAAGTTTGGCCCTAGCTCAAGATGCAGTGCATAGCTTGCAGGCCTATATGCGAAAAACAGAACTTGACCCCGACACCCTCGCTGTTTTAGATGCTAGATTATCAAGCTGGATTAGTTTAGCAAGGCGTTTTAAACGTCAACCCGAACAACTTCCTGAACTCCAACAAGCTTGGCAACAAGAACTAGAGCAACTAGATGCCCAAGCTGATATCGAAGGCCTAGAAAAAGCCTGTGCAGTTGCAAAATCGGCCTATTTAAAAGAGGCTAAAATTGTCTCTCATGCCAGAGCCAAAGCGGCCCCATTATTAAGCCAATCGGTGAGTGCGGCAATGCAAGGCTTGGGCATGGAGGGTGGGCAATTTTTAGTACAACTTTACCCCCTAGAAAACCCAGCTCAATACGGTCTTGAAGATGTACAATTTTTAGTCGCCGGTCATGCGGGTAGTTCGCCAAAACCAATTGGTAAAGTGGCCTCTGGTGGTGAGTTGTCTCGTATTGCTTTGGCACTTTCTGTGGTCAATCAAGAGTTGGGTAACGCGCCTACTGTTATTTTCGATGAAGTAGATTCAGGTGTAGGCGGAGCCGTTGCTGAATCGGTGGGCAAACTCATGCAAAAACTGGCTAACGCTAGACAAGTTTTGGCAGTTACCCATCTACCACAAGTGGCCGCCTATGCGCATCAGCATTTTCAGGTGAAAAAAGCTAGAAGTGGCTCACAAACCATTAGTAATGTGTTGGCTTTAAACCCAGCCGAGCGAGAAAATGAATTAGCTCGTATGCTAGGCGGTGAAGAAATCACCGAAATTTCTATTGCTCATGCTCGGCAAATGCTCAAGCATGCCTTATCAACCTAATCAAAATTTATGACTACAGAATTGGTGTTAATTACGGGAATGTCTGGCTCGGGTAAATCGGTCGCTTTACACGCGCTAGAAGACGCAGGTTATTTTTGTGTCGATAATTTACCCCCTGAAATGTTAGAAGCATTTGTGGAGTTAGTCGAAAAACGCAAAACTCAAACAGTAGCGGTTGCCATTGATGTGCGTAGTGCTCACTCACTACCGCAATTACCACCTTTATTTGAAAAGCTAAGGGCAAAGGGGGTACAAATAAAATCAGTTTTTTTAAATGCCACCACCGATACCTTGGTTCGCCGTTATTCGGAAACTCGCCGAAAACATCCTTTAACTGGCATGGCTAAGTTAAGCTCTACTTTAGATCAAGAGCATGCCTTAGTCGAAGCGATTGATCTTGAACGTGAATTATTGTCACCACTACAATATCAGGCCCACTTAATTGATACCAGTCTTATCCGTACTTCGCAATTACAGGCCTATGTGAAGTCGTTTTTTTCAACGAAGGGTAATATCATTACTTTGGTATTTGAATCATTTGCCTTTAAGCGTGGTATTCCACTTGATGCCGATTATGTGTTTGATGTACGTATGCTACCCAACCCACATTACGAAACGGGCCTAAAAGAGTTAACTGGTAAAGATGCCGCTGTGGCTGATTTTTTAGCCCAACAAGAGCCGGTATTAGAGATGCGCACTCAGATTGAAAACTTTATTCAGCATTGGTTACCTGCATTGGCACAAGATCATCGTAGCTATGTGACCGTAGCCATTGGTTGCACAGGCGGTCAACATCGTTCGGTTTATATAGTCGAGCAATTAGCCGAGAATTTCCAAAAAATGAACCCGCCTATTCAGCTACCATGCGTGGTGTTAAAGCGTCATCGTGAGCTAGACTACAATACAAAAAATCCTTAAAAGTAGTTAAGATTTATTAATTGGTATTTAAAACCATCTAAAAAATACTAAATTAAACTATTAGCACCAAGCTGCACCATTATTTTACGCACAGGCGCAGGCACACCTAAGCTTTGCCATTCATTATGATTTAGCCATTTACCCTCTAGGGTATTGGGCCAATCTTGTAAATTAGCTTCAGTTAATCTAGTTTTCACAAATATTAATTGAAAATCCTTATGTGTTAGCACATGTTGTACTGGGTCTAAAAACTCACATTTTGAGTGCCACTGACAAGGTATCTGGGCTAAAAACTCGGCTTCGCTACTTGCCTCCCAAACGGGTAAACAATATAAGCCAGCCCAAACTCCCTTCATAGGCCTTTGCAACCAAAAGACTTGGCCCATGGAGTTATTAACCCACCATAAATAAAGTCGATGTGAAGTGCGCTTAATGGTTTTTTGCTTCAACGGCAAACTCTTAGTTTTGTCTTGTGCATAAGCAGAACAACTATTTTGAACTGGGCACTGCATACACTGTGGATTTTTTACAGTGCAAATAGCCGATCCCAAATCCATCAGTGCTTGGGTATAAACCGGCATAGTCTGCATACCCGCCTCAGGCACCATTTTTTCTGCAAAATCCCACAGAATTTTTTCATGTGCAGGTAAAACAATATTACCCTCGAATCCCAAATAACGAGCCAAGACTCTTTTGGCATTACCATCTAATATAGTGACTCTTTGTCCAAAACACGTGGCAGCAATCGCTGAAGCTGTCGAGCGACCAATGCCTGGCAATTGTTGTAAATCTTGCGCACTCGTAGGAAACTGACCGGCCCAATCTCTCACTACGACTTGAGCGCATTGGTGTAAGTTTCTAGCTCGACTGTAATAACCCAATCCGCTCCATAAACCCAGCACCTCATCTAAATGAGCCTTAGCCAAAGCACTAACGCTAGGAAAGTGCTGTGTGAATTTTTCAAAATAAGGAATAACAGTAGCCACTTGAGTTTGTTGTAACATGACCTCCGACAACCAAACTCGGTAAGGGTCTTTGTTGGCTTGCCAAGGCAGACCATGTCTGCCATGAATTTTTTGCCACTCCATAATTGCAGGGGCAAAACGTTTTAAAACCAAAGCACCTGGCAAAAAACCAAAACTAGGGTTGGCCTAGTTCACTTTAGAAGCTGAATCTTGATTCAATTTCATTATTTTTAACTTATTTTTTTTGACATTTGGAGCAATAAAAGGTGGATCTTTGACCTTGGGTAATTTGTAAAATTGGTGTACTACACACTCTACAAGGCTCTCCTTGCCTGGCATATACATTGGCTTGCAGCTGGAAATATCCAGTTTGCCCCTCAGCACTAGAGAAATTTTGCAAAGTCGAGCCTCCTTGTGCCAATGCATTTTGCAAAACCTTTTGAATCGCTAGACGTAATTTTTCGACTCTTGGTTTACTCACATCACAACATAATTTAGTGGGATGAATTTTCGCCTCAAATAATGCCTCAGAAGCATAAATATTGCCTACTCCCACCACAATATCACCTGCTAATAAAGCTGTTTTAATGGAAGTTCTACGTTTTTGTAAACCCGCATAAAACTGAGCCAAGGTAAAACCATCTTGCAAAGGTTCAACTCCTAATTTATCGAGTAACTTTTTGGCGATGGGGTCTTGCAAACTATTTGCATACACGACTGCACCAAAACGGCGTGGATCATTGAGCCGCAAAATTCCTTTGCTAGTGGTTAATTGAAAATGATCGTGTGGGCCTAATGGCGGCAATTTACTGGGTTGTTCGGAGTCGAAACGTAGGCTACCTGACATTCCAAGATGTAATAACAATACACCTTGATCAAGTTGTAGTAGCAGATATTTCCCACGTCTTTTCACCGTTATAACAGTTTTTAACAGAAGTTCCTCGGGGTCTATCCCTAAAGGCCAACGTAATGGCTTACCCATTACCACTTTTTGAATAATGGCGTTTTCAATCCTCTCTACAAAACTCAAACGAGTGACTTCTACTTCTGGTAATTCGGGCACGGTAGATAGCTTTCTGAATAAAATGAACAAATCTCTACAAAAAAGAACTTTCACAAGTTTCTTCAGGCATTTTTACAATAAGGACAACACAATCACCTCTTCCTTGATTTATCATGCTGAAATGAAATCACACCATACTATTATTGTAAATGCCATCAAGCTTTGTTTATTGCCCGCTCTAATGCTTGGTTTTGCGAGTTGGAGCACTTCCAGTTGTGCACAAAATGCTAGTTCTGCAAGTACTAATACCGACGCCTCTATTTTTGGCGCTGAAAGCAACCAGAATTCGGGTTTAAAAATCAACAATATTCCAAAAAACCTTGAAATACGCTTGATGTTTCTGTCAATGGCTGGCGAAATTAGTGCAGGCTCACAAAACTACAATGATGCTGCGGAGGCTTATTTAAGAGCAGCTTTAACCTACCCTGATGAGAAATTTTTTGAAAAGTCAGTTGGTTTTGCAATGAATGCTAAATCCATTGATCAGGTAATTGTGGCCTCTAGGGCTTGGATTAAAGCCTACCCAAAATCAGAAATGCCTTACTTGCATTTAAGTACCGCTTTAATTTCATTAAAACAGTTCAAAGCAAGTACCGAGGCATTTAAAAATGCATTGGCATTGACCCCTCCAGAAAACCAAGAGTCAATGATTAGAGAAATCATTCGTTTGTATGGCTTAACCCCTGAAGGATTAAATGAGATTAACTCTTTAGAAAGCATTTTAGCTCCCTACACCAAAAACCCCGTAACAGCCCAAGTAACTTGGTTTGTATTGGGTGCTTTACGTTTAGAAAACCAACAATATGATGCTGCATTTGAAGCGCTACAACGCTTAACCTTATCAGAAAACAACACTTCAGAATTTAACTATTTAGTTTTTAATTTATTAAAAAATAACCATACTCCAACTCAAAATTGGCTAGATAGAAAACTCCAAAGTAGCTACAACTCAGCATTATTTAGATCTTATTATCAATGGCAAAGAAGCAATCAGGCCAGTGGTAAATTGTTTAAAACGCTCAATACATTGGCCAACACAGATAATCCACACCCAGAAGTATTAGTGTATTTAGGTGAACTTGAAGTCGATTATTTATTTTGGACACGTGCTAAGACTCGTTTTTTAACTGCACAACAAAATCTTAGCTTAGAAAAAGACGCCAAGAAAAAACAATTACTACTTGAATACTCCAATTTGAAGTTAGCCGAAATTGCAATTGCACAAAAAAACTTCGCCGAAATTCCTAATTTATTAACCACTATTTCAGACGCCAGTCTTGTGGAGGCTAAATTAAAAGTTGAAACTCAATATTTAATAGCTGCCAATCAACACCAACAAGCTTTTGATTTATTGAACTCCAGTTTTTTGTCGGCCGATCAAAAGGAACAGGTTTGGATTTCAATGTTAGAGAGGCAAAATCAATCTGAAAAAGCATTGACTGCCATTGAAAAAGCACTCCAAACTCAGACAAAAGACAATTCTTTATTGTTTAGGAAAGCATCGTTGCTCAATCAGCTCGGACGGACTCAAGAATCTATTCAGTTGCATCAGCAATTATTAAAAAAAGAACCCAAAAATGCTGTATGGCTTAACAGTCTAGGTTTTACTTTGGCTGAAAAAGGCATAGAACTCAACTTAGCCCAACAAAGTATTAAAACGGCACTACAAATTGCACCTAATAACTATATGTTCCTCGATAGTTTGGCCTGGGTGAAGTTTAAAAAAGGAGAGTACAAAGAGGCACTTAGAATGCTTCAGCAGGCCTATGCAGCAGAACCCCATCCAGAAATTGGTGCCCATTTGGGTGAAGTTTTATGGGTAATGGGGCAGCATGCTGAAGCACTAGAAGTGTGGCGACAGGCTTATGACCCTAGTGCCCCCTATGATGTTTTAGTCGAGACTTTAGAGCGATACAAACAAACTATTCCTAATTAAAAGCTGCATTATTGGACTTGATTGAAAAGTCATTTTTATGAAGCGAATGTAAGTGCTATAAAAACAGTATATTTAGCCTATCAAGCCCAACCTAATTCAATTCTAATTTTATTAAAATGAGAGAAAAAACCCGCCTTTGGCTTTTAATATTCATCAGCTATTTGGCATTAACTGCTTGTAGCGCAACCCACTCTATTTTTAATCAAAACCTCGCCTCCATCACTCAAACTACTACAGTTAACTCTTCCAACGAGACAGAAAAAGCTATCCTACAAAGTTCTTATTTAGGCAAACTTAATTTGCAAATTATTCCTCACTACGATGAAAACACCTCTCATCAAGACAAAAAAAGTTTTAATTTAGATTTTGAATTAACTGGCCGAGCCAACCAAGGCCAACTCGATTTAATGGGTCCCTTGGGAGCACAATTGGCTCAAATCAAGTGGAACGCCAATAGTGCTAGTCTTAGGCAAGGTAAAAAAGAACTCAACAGCGAGAATTTAAACGCCTTGTTATATCAAGCCTTAGGTGCGGAATTTCCAGTTCAAGCCTTATTTAGCTGGTTAGAGTCGCAACAAATTCAAGAATTACAAAACCAAGGTTGGCAGGCACAAAATGCCGAACTTGCATCTGGCAAAAGAGGTTTGCGCTTAGAACAAAAAATCACCAATCCGCCAAATGCATCTACGACTTTCACCACCATCAAAATTTTGTTGATATTGAACACAGCAGAAAATAACGTGATGCAATAAACAAAGTCAATCAATCATCCATACTTATTCATCCATATGAGCAATACAACCCTATACGATTTAGCAGCTCCAGCCAAAATCAATTTGTTTTTGCACTTAGTAGGTCGCCGCCCTGATGGCTATCATCTTTTGCAATCGGTTTTTGCTTTATTAGATTGGCAAGATACGATACACCTTGAGGTACGTAACAATGGGCAAATTAGTCGTGAAGACTTAACTACTGCCCTCCCCGAAGATGACCTATGTACTCGTGCTGCTTATGCCTTACAAAAAGCCACCGGATGCAGTAGTGGGGCTCATATTGCAATTGCAAAATCAATTCCAGCTGAAGCGGGTATGGGTGGAGGTTCTTCAGATGCTGCGACTTGTTTAATCGGACTGAATCGCCTTTGGCAAACCGGCCTTGATCACAATCAACTTTGTTCGATTGGACTGAAACTAGGTGCTGATGTACCGTTTTTTATTAAAGGTAAAAATGCTTGGGTAGAAGGTGTGGGTCAATTCATTACCCCCATAGAACTACCCGAATCTCAATTTTTAGTTATAAAACCACATAAAGGCTTATCAACAAAAGATATTTTTTCTGCAAAAGACTTAAAACGCAACACAAAATCTGCTACACTAGCTGTCTTTGCTGAACAGCTAGATGCCCCGTATAATTACGGGAAAAATGACATGCAAGCAGTAGCCGAAAGGCTTTGCCCAGAAATATCTGATGTCATTCATCTCATGAGCCAAATGGGTCTAAAAGGACGCATGACGGGTTCTGGTAGTGCTGTATTTGCTTGGTTGCCAATGCCCAAAGATAAGTTCTTAGAACAATATGGACAACAACTAAAAAATATTTCTCAGCAATTTAAAATTTGTAAAAATTTAAGCCAACATCCGCTTTATAATACATAAAGTTTCTTGACTTAAATATCAAACACAAGGTGTTTGTGGTTTACCGTAAATTTTCATTACGTTAGGCCAGTTGAACAGAGTAACGGTTGTAAAATCTAGTTTTACGACCTGTGTAGGGGAATCGCCAAGCTGGTTAAGGCACTGGATTTTGATTCCAGCATGCGAAGGTTCGAATCCTTCTTCCCCTGCCAAAACTTGTCGCATAATCTAACTACTCATTCATAAAACACCAAATATGACAAAAGAACTTATGCAACATGAAACC
>JALQUL010000475.1 GCA_023260735.1 Limnohabitans sp.
GAGTTCTTTATCGCTTTATTTTCGGCCTTAGTAGGTGGTGTATTGCTTAATTTAATGCCCTGCGTATTTCCAGTCTTGGCGATTAAAATTTTGCACCTTACCCAATACTCTAATAACGCAACACAAAGAAAACAATCGGCAATCGCCTATACCTTGGGTGTCACATTAAGCTTTTTAGCTTTGGCTGGTTTGTTATTGACCTTGCGTGCTGCTGGTCAAGGTTTGGGCTGGGGGTTTCAATTACAAAATCCCGCTTTTGTCGTGGCATTGTCAGTCTTGTTTGTATTAATTGCCTTTAATTTATTAGGTATGTTTGAGGTCGGGCAATGGTTGCCAAGTCGCTTGGGTAGTTGGCAAGCTAGTCATCCCGTGCTCAACGCCTTTATGACGGGTGTGTTGGCAGTAGCGGTAGCGTCACCTTGCACAGCACCTTTTATGGGAGCCTCGTTGGGCTTTGCAATTAACCTGCCTGCTATGTTGGCTTTATCGGTATTTTTTGCTTTGGGCTTGGGCTTGGCACTCCCCTATTTATTGGCTGGTTTTTGGCCAGGTTTAGCCAATTATTTACCAAGACCAGGTGCTTGGATGGAAAGCTTTAAACAAGCATTGGCTTTTCCAATGTTGGCCACCGCCATTTGGTTGGTGTGGGTCTTAGGCCAACAAAATGGATTAAATGCAGCTGCCGCTTTATTAATGATTTTGTTAGCACTTGGATTCTTGATTTGGAGCTTAGCGCAGCAGGGTAGGGCCAAATGGTGGTTGGCTTCAATAGGAGCGGTTGTTTTTGCAGGTGTGTTGTATTTGCTGGCTGGTTTTGTACTAGAAACGCAAGACCCACAAAATCAGACTTCTGCTGCTCAAATAGCCCCTGAAAACTCAACATCTGCAACAGGTCAAAATGGGGCAGTGTGGCAAGCATGGTCACCTGCTTTGCAAAATCAATTATTAACACAAGGCAAAGTTGTTTTTGTTGATTACACCGCTGCATGGTGCGTCACTTGTCAGGTCAATAAAAAAACGACTCTCAATCAAACTGCTGTATTGTCTGCATTTAAAGAAAAAAATATTGCTTTATTACAGGCCGATTGGACCAAAAGAGATGCAGTAATAGAGAAGTCATTGGCACAATTAGGACGTAACGGAGTGCCGGTTTATGTTTTTTATCAGCAAGGTAAACCACCTTTAGTATTAAGCGAGTTATTAACTCCATCACAAGTACTTGCTGCTATTGCAAAATATTAATTTCGTTTTTGTATTCCTAAGAGTTCATCATGAAGCAACACAATCCATTGGTCCCAGGCCTCGAGCTCAACCACTTAACAGAGCAAGACTCGATTCGTTTGATTTTAAAAAATACTAAAACCATTGCAGTAGTAGGACTATCACCCAAAACACATCGTGATAGCTATGGTGTTTCCTTGATCATGCAACAAGCTGGTTATCAAATTATTCCAATCAATCCTAATGCCACTGAAATTTTAGGTGAGCGAGTTTTTACTAGTCTTTCGCAAGCAGCCAAAGAACACACGATTGATTTAGTGAATATATTTAGAAACAGTGAAGATGTACCGCCTGTTGTAGATGAGGCGATTGCAGTTGGTGCCAAAGCTGTCTGGTTGCAATTGGGCATTAGTAACGAACTGGCAGTGGAAAAAGCCAAAAAAGCAGGCTTGCTGACGGTACAAAATAAATGTTTAAAAATTGAATGGCGTAGATTGTTGTAACTACTATTTTGCTGGCTAGGACGGTTTAGAAAAAGTTTTGAATAGCGCCGTACAAGGTTTTAAAGCGGCTGTAGCGTTGCTCTAGATGCTCTTGGTAAACTGTATCTAAATTGCATTCAAACTCTTTTTCCGTAGTGAGGGTCGTGCACACATCAGCTTCATCAGTACCCGTACATAAGCTTGCCAAACGTGCTGCACCTATGGCTGCTGCGCAATGAGCTCCTGCTGGTTTAAGTAATTTAACGCCCATAATATCAGCCAATAACTGTGCCCATTCATCACTTTGTGCACCACCACCCACCAAAGATAATTCTTTAATACTTGAAAGATGAGGATTCATGGCTATTAAACCGTCTTTTAATCCAAAACACACGCCTTCCATTACCGCATAAGCCATATCGGAAGTGTGATGTTCGTGTCGCAAACCAAAAAACATACCACTTGCATTGGCATTGTTATGAGGGGTTCTTTCGCCACTTAAGTAGGGTAAAAACACAGGAGCATTTTGTTTTTGTAAGGGGCTTAACTGTGCAACCGATGCTGATAAAACCGCTTCTTTTTGGCTACCTACCACTTGGTTGAACCAAGCAAAAGCACTCGCAGCACTTAGCATCACAGACATTTGATGCCAGCGTTGTGGTAGTGCATGAGCAAACGCATGTACGGCTTGTTCGGGTGCGCTTTGATAGTTGGCGCTGGCTAAAAACACCACACCAGAAGTGCCCAAAGAAACAAAACCTTGATTAGCACGGGTAGCACCAATACCTACAGCCGTGGCAGCATTGTCGCCAGCTCCTCCTGCGATTGGAATATTGGGGTGAAGCAGTCCCCAACGCTGAGCTAGTTCGGGCTTTAAATAGCCACTTATTTGACTTCCCTCTACCAAGTGGGGCATTTGATCTAGGCCAAGGCCACAGGCCTTTAGCATGGCCTCACTCCATTGGCGTTGTTGAACATCTAAAAAAAGTGTACCCGCTGCATCGGACATTTCACTTACCAACTCACCACTTAATTCAAAACGCAACCAATCTTTGGGTAATAAAACGGTTGTAATTTTTTCGAATAGCTCGGGCTCATTTTGTTGCATCCATAATAATTTGGGTGCAGTAAAACCTGGCATTGCAATATTGCCAGTGATGAATCTAGATCGAGGTTCTTTAGCCTCTAGCTCAAGGCACTGCGCACTAGACCTACCATCATTCCACAAAATAGCGGGGCGTAATACTTTTTGCTGATTATCTAAGGTGACCGCACCATGCATTTGCCCTGACAAACCAATGGCCTGAACTTCTTGCCATTGTGTGGCATGGCTCACACGTAATTGCTCAACCGCTCGTTCTAGAGCTTGCCACCAGTCGTGCGGCTGCTGCTCACTCCATAGAGCGTGGGGACGTTGCACCTCTAAGCTCGCATCGGCGGTAGCAATTAACTCATGCTGTAAATTGAGCAAGGCTAATTTAATGCCAGACGTACCTAAGTCTATGCCTAAAAACATAATTGAAGACTTTCAAAAGTAAAAATATAAAGTGATCTGACCGGGCTTTGATCAAAACCGTAAAGACAGTTAACCAAATCGGTTGGCGACTTGGCGACGATAGTCTCGCGGCGTCATGCCTTTAATATCTAAAAAGCGCCGATTAAAATTTGCAATATTATTAAAACCTACCTCATAGGCAATACTGGTAATGGGTCGGTCAGAATCCATTAAGAGTTGGCAAGCCCTGTTAACCCTAATTTGATTGACAAAATCTGTAAACGTATTGCCAGTTGCACGCCTAAAAAATCTTGAAAAACGGCTCTCATTCATATCAAATTCAAGGGCTAGGTCGGCAGCAGAAAGTGGACTACTAATATTCTCAGTAATACGGCTCACAATCGCATTAATTTGATCGAGTTGATCATCGTTATCTATACTTTGTAATTGTGCATTCGATAACAAGCGGTAGTCTTTGGCCTCGGCTAACATGGCTAAAAATTCGCAAAATGCGCCAAATCTAGCCAAGCCTTGATTAGCCTTTACTTTGCGCCAATATTGCACCGACTGCGGATAGACATCAAAAAATTCAATGCCATGTTTAGCTCTTTCGAGTAAAGGCAAAATAGGCCTTAGCTCTGGAATTAATTGACTACTATTGGCAATAGGATCATGTGGAAATTGAATCACTAAATCTCGCTCGGCCACACCACCTTCAGGCAAATCCATAGTCACCCAGTTATGCGGTAAACGAGGCCCAGTAAGCACTAAATGACCGGGCTGAAACTGACCTATCCAATCACCCACAAAAGCCTTTCCAGAGGTGGCGGTAATGAGGTGTAATTCATATTCATCATGATAATGCCAGCGTGCTAAAGGTGTTGGAAAACCATGAGCCAAACAACGTATTACACCAACGTCAGAAGAGGACTCGTAACCTAACTCTGGCGATCGACTATAGTCGTGTTCGAGCTCGGGTTTGGTTTGTCTAAGGGCGTGTGGAATTCGAGTCATAGTCGCATTATCAAATGAATAAAATTATAAAGTGTAGATTAGGACATCACGTTGCCACCATCTACATTAAGGGTTTGTGCCGTAATGTAAGAGGCGTCTTTAGAGGCTAAAAATACAGCGGCTCCACAAATATCGCTAGGGTCACCCATATAGCCTAAAGGTACGGCTTGTCCGACACGAATTTTCTTTTCACCAATAGGCAAATTTTCATATTTAGCAAAAAGTGCATCTACATTTTTCCACATAGGAGTGGCAATTACTCCTGGGGAAATGCCATTGACTCTAATTTTATGTGGGGCCATTGCTAAAGCAGCACTTTGGGTATAACTAATAACAGCTGCTTTGCTGGCGCAATAATGCGAAACCAAAGCTTCACCACGGCGGCCTGCTTGAGAGGCCATATTGACCACCGAACCTTGTATATTATTTTTCACCATATGGGCTAAAACTTTTTGCATGACAAAAAATGCACCTTTGACATTCACTGCAAAAATTTTATCGTACATAGCTTCATCACTTTCTAACAATGGAGCCATATCAAAAATGGCGGCATTGTTAAACAAAGCGTGGATAGGGCCAAATTGTTCACTAGCTTGAGAGATTAATCTGTCAATATCTGAGCTTAAGGTCACGTTGGTAGGAATATAAATGAGTCGATTAGGGTATTGAGCCATTAATTCAGTTAAGCCCATACTGGCTTGCGATCCAATATCAGCAACGCTTACGAAAGCACCTTCTTCAAGATAACGTTGTGCTACAGCAAGGCCAATTCCACCAGCGGCACCAGTTAATAAGGTATGGAGGTTTTCAAGTTTTTTCGTCATTATTTTTCCTTGTGGTTGATAAGGTGTCAATATGGTGATGAAGCTAAAGGAACAGATTACAATACAAAAAAATTGCTGGTTTTATGAAGCTGCTACTTGAGCTCTAGAGGCGACAAAATGAATCACTTTATCGTAGGCTAAAGTAATGGCATCAATCAAACGAGGGTCGTTGGCCAATGAGCCCCAAAGCGTGGTGTCGCCGCAAAATGCCTCAATCGGATTACTTGATTCGCAAATAGCATGGGCAGCTACTTCATCCATTGCTTGATCTTGATAGGTATAAGGAATTAAACCTAAGTGCCAACGTTGTAAGTAGGCTAAAAATAAAGCAGGTAATAGACTGACACTGTTGATAGTGCTACCCGCTGCCAAACGCTCGCGAATAGTGGGCGCAATAAAGCCCGGGATTTTACTAAAACCATCCATTGCCACACGCTGATTGGTATCGGCAATTGCAGGGTTGCTAAAGCGGTCCAAGACCACATCACGGTAATTGGCTAAATTGAGTGGGCTTGGATGTTCTGGAGTATCAAGTACAGGAATGGCATCGTCGGTCACATAATCGTAAGCCATTTTGCAAATCTCGTGGTCTAGAGTGCCTTCGTGAATATAGGTGTATCCGATTAAACTTCCCGCCCATGCAATACAACTATGAGTGGCATTTAAAAGCCTAATTTTTGCTTCTTCATAGGCTTGCACTGAACTAACCATTTCAACGCCAACATTTTCCCAACGGGGGCGACTAGCAATAAAATTATCTTCTACCACCCATTGAATAAAACTCTCACCCATTAAAGCGGCTGCGTCATCAATGCCGGTGGCTGCTAATACACGCTCACGCACTGCATTGGTAGGGCGCGGGGTAATGCGGTCCACCATACAGTTGGGGCTGCTGGTATTTAAGTCTACCCACTGCTTTAATTCAGGTTCGTTGGTTAATTCTAAAAATTGTAAAAGACCAGTACGTGCTTTATCTCCGTTGTGACGTAAATTGTCGCAGTTGAGTAAAGTGACAGGGCCAGCGTTAGCATTCTTACGGGCTAATAAAATAGCTCTAAGGGCACCATAAATAGTGCAAGCAGTGCCACCATTTTTAGCTGCAATTACATCATTTTTTAAATCTTCAAACTGAGTATCTAAACGAACATTGGCATCTAAATAATAACCCGCTTCAGTGACGGTAAAGGAAATAATACGGGTGTTGCTGTTGCTGCCTACTCGAATTAAGCCGCTTAAACTTTCATCAAAACTAATCACTTCAGATAAGGACTTGATAGATGTGTAAGTACGCTCACCTTGAGGGCTAACTGTTTCCAGTGTATAAATACCGTTTTGAGCCTGCAAAGCGGCAATCAATTCAGGTTGATCTGCTCTGATATTTCCAGCTGCTAAACGCCAAGTCGTATCACCTGCTTGTTGTAGCTGATGAATATACAAAGCCATGTGCGCACGATGAAAAGAACCTAAACCTAAATGCAGTAAAGTGAGCGCATTAGTGAGCGTGAGTGGTGAAGACATGATAAAAATGAATATAAAAAGTTATTGAGCTATTTTCACGGAAGCTTGACTTGATTTTGTCACTTTTCCTTTGGCATCAAAAAGATGAGCTTCATGCGGGTTAATTGAAACACCTACATTGCTACCGACCGTTAAATGAGTTCTATCATTTTGCCTGGCCACTAAAGAGCAACCATCTTGTGTGGTGACGTAAATAAGTGTTTCAGCACCAAGTGCTTCTATTAAATCTACTTTGCCTTGCCATAAGCCTTGATTGCTTTCTTGTAGCAATACACTCTCTGGGCGTAGTCCGACAAATCCATCGGCTGCAGCTTCAAGTTGACAACGCTGTGCAAGTCCAGGTAGTTGAGCTACCGGAACTACGTTCATACGAGGTGTACCAATAAACTGCGCCACAAACTGATTAGCAGGGCGGTCATAGAGTTCTAGTGGTGTGCCAATTTGTTCGATTAAACCATCTCTTAAAACTACTACACGGTCAGCTAAGGTCATGGCTTCTACTTGATCGTGAGTGACGTAAATAGTAGTAGCGCCAAGGTCACGGTGCAATTTGGCAATTTCAATACGTGTTTGACCACGTAGTGCAGCATCTAAGTTTGAGAGTGGTTCGTCAAATAAAAATACTTTAGGTGCACGGACAATAGCGCGGCCAATAGCCACCCTTTGACGCTGACCACCTGATAACTCTTTAGGAGTGCGATCTAGGTAGTTTTCAAGATTTAAAATTTTGGCCGCTTGCATGACTTTTTCTTTGATTTCAGAAGCGGCCACTTTGGCAAGTTTTAAGGCAAAGCTCATGTTCTCGAAAACTGTCATGTGCGGGTAGAGGGCATAACTTTGAAACACCATGGCTAAATCACGTTTGCTAGAAGGTTGATCGGTAATATCACGACCATCAAGATGCAAACTACCGTTGGTAATTTGTTCTAGACCAGCAATAAGACGTAATAAAGTAGATTTGCCACAACCTGATGGTCCAACAAACACTACAAATTCGCCTTTGTTAATTTCAAGATCAACACCTTTGATGACGCGGGTTTCACCAAACTGTTTTTCTATTCCGCTGAGTTGTAAATAAGACATAACAATATTTTTAAACAATGAGTTAAATAGTAGGCTGCAGATTTATTTCACAGCGCCGAATGTAAGACCTTGGACCAATTGTTTTTGGCTAAACCAACCAAACACTACAATGGGAGCAATTGCCATTAATGAAGCGGCCGATAATTTGGCCCAGAATAAACCTTCAGGACTAGAGTAACTGGCAATTAATGTGGCCAATGTACCTGCTTTAGCAGAACTTAAATTGAGACTCCAAAAGGCTTCATTCCAAGATAACACCAAACACAATAAACCGGTTGAAGCTAAGCCACCCACTGCCAAAGGCAATAAAACACTAGAAAATTCTTGCCATAAAGTGGCTCCATCCATACGAGCAGCCTCTAAGATTTCATGTGGAATTTCTTTGAAGTTGGAGTACAACATCCACACCATAATGGGTAAATTAGAAAGTGTGAAAATAATAATCAAACCAAGCTGAGTATCGAGCAATGAACTTTTTTGGGCTAATACATAAATAGGCACTAAAGCCCCCACAGCGGGCATCATTTTGGTAGATAACATCCACATCAAAATATCTTTGGTGCGTTTAGTTGCAAAAAATGCCATTGAATAAGCAGCAGGTACTGCTATCGCTAAACCTAAAAGTGTAGAAACTACACTAGTAACAACTGAGTTTTTGGCATACAACAAATAATCACTGCGTTCTTGAACTTCACGAAAGTTATCAAGAGTAGGGGTAAACCACCAAAGCGGTGGAACAGAAATAGCTTGTAACTCGGTTTTAAAAGAGGTTAAAAATAACCAACCCAGTGGAAAGAAAATCACCAAAGTGACTAACCAAGCAACAAGGGTTCGAATGATCAAGGCAAGAGGAAATGGTTGACGACGTTTCATATTCAATTGACTCTTATTTATCTAAGTTTTTACCAATCATGCGGATCATAAAAGCAGCTGCTATATTGGCCAAAATAACGGCAAACAAAGCACCTGCAGAAGCTACACCAGCATCAAAATTAAGTAAAGCTTGTTTAAAGATTAAAAATGCGACATTGGTACTTGCGTCTCCAGGGCCACCACCAGTCGTGGTATAAATTTCTGCAAATACACTGAGTAAGAAAATTAACTCAATCATGACCACCACCACCATGGCCCTAGCCAAATGCGGAATATATAAATAACGCAGCAGCTGTAAATAATTGGCTCCATCCATACGGGCGGCTTCGATTTGTTCGCGGCTCATACTTTGCAAAGAGGTCATCATGATTAAGGTCGCAAACGGTAACCATTGCCAAGACACCATAATGATCACTGAAAATAAAGGGTGGTCAGTTAACCAGTCAACTGGTGTCGCACCAAAAAATTTCCATACCTGTGCCAGTACACCATATATCGGATTCATCATCATGTGTTTCCACAATAATGCATTTACGGTAGGCATTACAAAAAACGGAGATATCAGTAAAAGACGAACCAAGCCACGGCCTGGGAAAGGCTCATCAATTAATAGGGCAATGGCGAGGCCAAATACAACAGTAATGGCAATTACACTACCTAGCAATAAGAGGGTGTTCATCACTGCAACGCTAAAAGAAGGGTCAGTGACAAAATATTCAAAATTCTCTAAACCGATAAACCCAGTTTGCTCGGGCTGCATGAGGTTGTAGCGAATGACAGAAAAATAAATTGTCATTAGCAGTGGAACAATCATCCACAAAAATAGGGTAGTGACTGCTGGCGTCAGCAGCAGACGGGGTAGCAGTCTTTTCATGAAGCACAGCTCTTTGGTTAATTAAATAATAGGGACAAGTGACTTGAATTCAAAAACGCAGCGACCAAGGGTTTGATCGCTGCGCTTGCTTTTTAGGAAACGATTTCCTTGGCTACTGGATTATTTGTAGTAGCCAGCTTTTTTCATTTCGCGTTCAGCTGCAGCTTGTGAGTTTTTCAAGGCTGCGTCAACGGTTGATTTACCAGCTAAAGCGGCACTCATTTGTTGACCTACTGCAATACCAATTGATTGGAACTCAGGGATTGCTGCGAATTGCACACCGACATAAGGTGACTTAGGTAATGTGCTGTCGTTAGGGTTAGCAGAATCAATCGCTGCTTTTTCAGCTGCTGCAAATACGGCCGCTTTTTGGAACTCAGCGTTGGCATAAGTAGATTTCCGTGTACCTGTAGGAACGCGAGCCCAACCATTGGTTTTAGCTACTAAATTGATGTACTCTTTAGAAGTGGACCAGCTAATGAATTTTTGCGCTGCGTCAGCATGTTTGGTGCCTGCAGGAATGGCTAAAGCCCATGCCCATAACCAGTTAGCACCTTTAGTGGTGGCACTGTAAGGGCCTTGTGCAAATGCCACTTTGTCAGCTACTTTAGATTGTTTTGGATCGGTAATGAAAGAGGCTGCAATGGTGGCGTCAATCCACATACCGCATTTACCTTCATTGTACAAAGCTAAAATTTCATTGAAGCTGTTGTTAGCAGAGCCTGGAGGGCCGTATTTAGTCATCATGTCCACATAGAAAGTCACTGCGTCTTTCCATGGTTTTGATTCGAGTTGTGGTTTCCATTTCATGTCAAACCATTGGCCACCGAAGCTGTTTACCATTGTTGACAAGAATGCCATGTTGTCACCCCAACCTGGTTTCCCACGTAAGCAAATACCATACACGCCATTTTTTGGATCATGAATTTTAGATGCGGCATCACGAACTTGTTCCCAAGTTGGACGTTCAGCAAATTTAATGCCTGCTTTGTCAGTTAAGTCTTTACGGTACATGAGCATGGAGCTCTCACCGTAGAAAGGTGCTGCATATAATTTGTCGCCTACGCTTAAACCACTACGCATTGCAGGTAACAAATCATTCACGTCATAAGCTGCATCAGTTTTTAATTCTTTGAGCCAACCTTTTTTGCCCCAAATTGGTGTCTCGTACATACCAATTGTCATAACGTCAAATTGACCGCCTTTAGTAGCAATGTCAGTGGTCACACGTTGACGTAATACACCTTCTTCTAAAGTCACAAATTTAAGTTTGATGTCTGGATTAGCTTGTTCGAAATTTTTGCTAAGTTTTTCCATTTCAATCATGTGACCGTTGTTAACGGTAGCAATCACCAATTCGGTTGCTGCGTGAGAAACGCCACATAAAGAAGTCACTAGCGCAGCGGCTAGAGCAATACGAGTCTTGAGTTTCATTAGTTGTCTCCGATGAAGGATTTAAGTTAGGGGATGTTTGATGCTCATCTGCAGCAAGCATCAACACCTATACGATATCAATAGTTAAATGCAAAACTAGTACAAATTTAGCATCTATATGTATTAATATTCCATTTATACCTAGGATTTATACCTATTTGCATTAAATAAGTACCTATTTTCTTGACTGTATCAGCAAAAAATAAAAATAAAGCTTAAAAATGGTTTTGCGATGCTTAATAAATAAGCATAATTAGTATTTTTATGATGCTAGCTTATTTATTATTGACTCATTACGCCTATTATGAAAACTATTTACACGGCCTCTCATATTGTTGATGCACACATGATTGTGAATTTATTAGAGCAGCATGAGTTAAAAGCATTTGTGCAAGGCGAGTATTTACAAGCTGCAGCGGGGGAATTGCCTGCAGGCCAGCTCATAAGAGTCGAAATTGCAGAACTTTTTTATGAGCAGGCCAAAGCTATTTTGCAAGAGTGGGAGTTACAAAATCCAGTTACTAATAGTCAAAATCAACCTAGCAAACCTCATTCAGAAAGAGGTGATAAATTATGGTGGTGTGTAATGTCTTTTGCACTTGGTTTTGTAAGCGCTTATATTTTATTTGGGCAGTTACTTTAAATTTTTTACACACTCCAAAACCCTCTTACAAAGGCTTCTTCAAAAATAGAATAGCCCGCCCAATCCGAATGAGCAAAAGCGATTCTTTTAGTTTTTGGAACTTTAGGCAAGGTTTTTAAAAATGCTAAATTTTGACTGTTAGGCACAGCCATCGCATGACCATATCGAGTAATAAATAACTCTGTGCACTTCTGAGTTAGGTCGGGATGCGCCAGAGTTAAATGACTAAGCACTTGTTGTGCACAGCTTTGCCAATTTTGTTCAAGTAATATTTGTTTGGTATTTTTATCAGGGCCAAGTGCCTGGTAAAAAGTCAATACATTGCCTTGTTGCTTGCTGGGTAGGTTTAAACTTTGATGATTAGCACTTACATAACCCAAGTTATTCGAGCCATATATGACGTTATCCCAACTTAGTTGCACATTTGTTTTTTCAAATAAAGGAGTTGGCAAATAGAGATTGGCAACCAACCAAGCAGAATGTTGTGTGAATTGGGCTGCTTGGCTTAAAAAGCCAATAGTTTGTTTGATTATTTTTTGAGCAATATGTACTGGTAAAGCTACAATACAGTTTTTGCATGTCCACCGAGTCACTTCCTGTGTCTCAATATTAAAAGTATCGACCTCTACCTCATTTTTTAATTCGTTTATTTTTAAAATGAGTTCCCGCCCTTTGAATCTATCTTTTAAAGTGTCAGCCATAGCCCTGCTTAAATAAGCATTTCCTTGGGGCCACGTTAAAACGGCATCTTGGTGTTTGGTATTCTCTTGCCCCGGGGCAGTAAAGCCATGCCTAGCTGCAAAATAATGAACTCCTGCCCAAGCACTCACGTGGTCGAGTCCTGCACCGTATTCATCCAAGCAACAATAATTTAAATACCATACTAACTCGGTGGCAAAAATACCATTTTGTTGAAGATATTGACGCATGGTTAAACCAATTAAGCTGATTTGTAGCTCTCCCCAAGATGCTTGGTAACTAGGAATCGCCCAATGCTCTTGCATAGCAGCTTGAATGAGCTTGGCAAATTTTAAGTATTGCTGTTGTAAAGGTGAATCAAGTGGAGTTGGGGGTAAAAGGCCATAGTGCCACTCATTTTGATAAAACAAGCGTTCTTGTGGACTATGGCATAAATGGCGTTCATCCCATAACCATTTACCATGCTGGTATTGGCCCAACTTTAGCTGAGCTAAAAACTCTAAAAGTTCGGGGGCCTCATTAGAGGGGACGGGTAAATAATGCGCCCCTAAAGGGCAATTAATTCCATGTATTTGAGTTGACCTAGAATTACCGCCTGGGGTGGACTCTAAGTCGATTAAATAATAATCATCTTTTTGTTGTTGATCAAGCGCTCTACAAGCCGATAAACCAGCAATACCGGCTCCTAAAATTAAATGGGCCGATTTTTTAAATTGTGTGGGTGCTGGCCATTGCTGGGTATGCCTAAGCTGATGGCCCGCTTTGTAATTAACATCTAAAAAACTACCATTCAAATTATTTTTTTTTGATGTATCGCAGGCATTGAGTACTAGCCCCGAACTGGCTATTAAAAAATGCCTTCTATTAAGATTAGTGAACAATTTTTCCCCACTCTTGTTCATAGGTATTCACTAAAATTTGATTCGAAAGACGATTAATGTCGCTAGGAACACGAGCCATATCGGGTGGAAAGATAAATAACTGAGGTAATGATTGTGCTGTTAAAAATTGCAATTTTTCTGGTAGTTGTGTTGGTAATCGATAAGGCCTATGACTGGCAATAATAAACCCCCATTCACCAAAACTGGGCACATGTGCATGATAGGGTGTAGCTTGTAATCCTACCGACTCTATAGTGTGAGCTACTGTCCAAAAAGTTTGCCTAGCAATTAAAGGAGAGGTAGTCTGAATGACAGCATAGGCTCCTGCATTAAGGCGTTTTTCTAATAAGGAGTAAAAGCTATTGGTATAAAGTTTGCCTACATTAAAATTGGTAGGGTCTGGAAAGTCCACCACAATAACATCAAAGAATTCAGCACTTTCTTCAAGCCATTTAAAGGCATCTGTATTAATAATTTTTAGCTTATTTGAAAGCAGTGAATGCCCATTCAATTGGATTAAATCCGGATGACTTTTAAATAGCTGTGTCATATTAGGGTCTAGCTCTACCAAGGTAATGCTTTCAACGCTAGGGTAACGTAAAATTTCACGTACTGCCATGCCGTCACCTCCTCCTAGTACTGCTATTTTTTTGGGTGCTCCATGAGCTGCCATGATAGGGTGTACTAAGGCCTCGTGATAACGATATTCGTCTCGCTGAGCAAATTGTAAATTGCCATTTAAAAACAATCTAAATCCTGTTTTTCCCTCGCCAGCTTGTTGAGTAAGTACAATTCTTTGGTAGGGTGTGGATTGAGCTAAAACAATTTTGTCTTGATAAAATTTATCTTCGCTAAGACTGGTTATATGTTTGGCAAAAAATAATCCTGCAAGTAAAACGAGAAAGGTCAGTACGCATGCCAATAAATGTAGCTTGATGCTTTTTAATTCAAATCTAAATAAATATAAAGCCCAAAATGCTACTGCAGCATTCATTAAACCAAATATCAACCCAGTTCGAATAAGGCCTAGTTGGGGAACTAAAAATAAAGGAAAGGCCAGTGATACAGCTAGAGCACCTAAATAGTCGTAGGTAAGCACTTCCGAGACTAAATCTTTGAGTGCCACATTTTTTTTGAGTAGTCGCATTACCAAAGGAATTTCTAGACCTACTAAAACCCCTACCACGAACACCATAAAATAAATTAAAAAATGGGTGGCACTTGGTAAATAGGCATTGCTTAAAAAAATCACACTTGGTAAAAATCCACCCACCAATGCTACTAATAATTCAATTCGTAAAAAGTAGGCCGATAAATGTCTATCAAAATATCGAGTTAAAAAAGAGCCCACTCCCATGGCAAATAAGTAGCAACCAATAATGGTTGAAAACTGCAAAATAGAGTCACCTAATAAATAACTCGCTACTGCACCTGCGGCTAATTCATAAATCAAACCGCATGCAGCAATAATAAAAACACTGACTAACAAAGCTAAATGTAAAGGAGTAATTTTGCTCGCTAATGTATGGTGAGGTATTTCAGTGTCTTTTTGAGTCATATAGAGAGAAACTTAAGAATGACTCTAGCTATCTGTAGCCTTTTATAAAAGTTACAGCCATCATCAATAAAAAAGTATTGCCACAGAGTAGTGTGAGTTTAACCGTGAATAGCTGCTGCAACAATGATCGAAATTCCTAGGCACAAGGCTGCAACAACTATGGCCAATGCCATATTTTGTTTTTCAACTATTTCAAGCCAAAGTTGGTAGGGAGTGAGTTTATCAATAATAACAAAACACAAAGCAAAGACCACTACACCGAGTAAGGCGAAAACAATAGAAGAAAATACGGCTGCTAAATTTAAAAATTGAAATTCCATAATGTGTAAACCTAAAAGTTAAAAAAGTTGAATAATGCAGATGAAAGTAAAACTATTAAATGGTTTTTATTTATGGCTACCACCGCTGCTGTAGCCACCATAAGAACCCCCTGTTCCAGAACTTCTAGTCGTGCAATTTTCGATTTTTGGATTGCAGTCGTCCGAGCATTTAACGATAATAATGATTAAAATAATAATGACAGACCAAATAATAATTTGTTTTCTCAGTTTTGCATTTTG
>JALQUL010000111.1 GCA_023260735.1 Limnohabitans sp.
GTTTTTTCTATGGTAAGTTGAACCGTAACGCCTGGCATTAACACTGCTTTAGAGCGCAATAAATGGGTGAGTTCTGGAATGGGTAAATGGGCAGACTCAAAATAACTTGCATCTGGCCAAACTCTTACTAGGGTACCAGTCTTACGCTCGGGATCGGGGCTATTGGTAATTACCAAGGGCTCGATTACATCGCCACCTGAAAAGGTAAGCTTAGCCTGTTTACCTTCCCGAGTGGATTGCACCTCTAGGCGCTTGGACAATGCATTAGTCACACTAACACCTACACCATGTAAACCACCAGAAAAACTGTAGGCTCCGCCAGATCCTTTATCGAACTTACCGCCGGCATGTAACCTTGTAAAAACCAACTCTACAACCGGAGCTTTTTCTTCGGGATGCATACCAAAAGGAATACCACGGCCATCGTCTTCTACGCTAATAGAGCCGTCAAGGTGCAAACCAACTTTAATTTTTTTGCCATAACCTGCCAATGCTTCATCGGCGGCGTTATCGATGACCTCTTGCACAATATGTAAGGGGTTGTCGGTGCGAGTGTACATACCTGGGCGCTGTTTAACAGGTTCGAGACCCTTGAGCACCCTAATAGAGTTTTCTGAATAAGCAGGAGTAGTTTTTGTAGCCATAACGATAAGTTTAACAGTATTCTTTTTAGAAAACTGTATAAAAAAACAGTTTAACTGGTAAAAAATGAGTAGTTTTCACTCAAATATACCAAAAAGATGAAAGGGCTTGCAGTAAAACTCAATACTTATAGGCATGGCAGGAACAGTAATGAACTATTAGGCTGACTTTGTTTACCCGTCACATTGACTATGGGTGAAAGCCGAAACTAAATAGCACTTGAAAGCCTACGCCATAAAAGCGTTTATGTGTTTGGCTGCCGATTCCTTCAAATGGTGTGTAATAGATAGGGATGGGCTGATCGAAACCCATTAAACAATCAAAATACTTAATTTGATTTAAATTGATTGCTTCGATGGATGCAAATAATACTTGAAATCTGACTGGAATTTATGATAAATCAATACTAGGTGTTGTATTTCATAACTTCCCTAATCACTTTAGTGACGCATGGACAATCCAATCAGCCATTTTTTTAGGTATAGTTAGGTCATGAATTCTAAACAAAAAACCCTCTCTCCCAACCAAATTTTATTTTTTGGAGCCTTAGTAGTTACTCTATCAATGGGAATACGCCATGGCTTTGGACTTTGGCTTCAACCTATTACACAGGCACAAGAATGGTCTCGTGAAACCTTTTCATTTGCGATTGCTATTCAAAACTTAGTTTGGGGTTTTGCTGGCGTTTTTGCAGGCATGCTAGCTGATCGATTTGGCGCTTTTAAAGTTTTGATTGGTGGCGGTATTTTGTATGCTCTAGGACTGTGGGGCATGGCACACTCCTCTAGCACCCTTACTTTTACACTCTCCACCGGCGTATTAATTGGACTTGCTCAAGCTGGAAGCACTTATGCAGTGGTTTATGGTGTCATTGGACGTAATATTTCAGCTGAAAAACGCTCTATGGCAATGGGAATTGCTGCTGCAGCGGGTTCTTTCGGGCAATTCTTAATGTTGCCCATAGAAGGTCTGTTAATAAGTCAACTAGGTTGGCAAGATGCGCTTAGTTTTTTATCTATGTTGGCACTTTTAATTGTTCCACTAGCCTTTGCTCTTAAAGAGCCAGGTTTTAGTGGAGGCTCCATTCAGCGTGAGCAAAGCATTATGCAAGCTTTTACTGAAGCCTTAAAACTGCCCAGTTTTCAATTATTAATGGCTGGGTATTTTGTTTGCGGCTTTCAAGTGGTTTTTATTGGAGTGCATTTGCCTAGCTATTTAAAAGATAAAGGTCTAGATCCACAAGTTGCTTCTTATGCCTTGGCTTTAGTTGCCTTATTTAATGTTTTTGGTACCTATATGGCCGGTAAACTGGGCCAAACCATGCTAAAAAAACATATTTTGGCAGGTATTTATTTTGCCCGTTCAGTGGTTATTGCAATTTTCTTAATTGCACCTTTAAGCCCATTGAGTGTGTATATTTTTGCAGCATTCATGGGGTTTTTATGGCTCTCAACCGTGCCCCCCACCAATGCGATTGTGGCTCAAGTATTTGGTTTAAGTCATTTTTCTATGCTCAGCGGTTTTGTATTTTTTAGTCACCAAATTGGCTCTTTTATGGGCGTTTGGTTAGGTGGGTTTTTATTCGATAAAACCGGTAATTACGATAGCGTTTGGGGTATTTCTATTATGCTGGGTATATTGGCTTGTTTAGCTAATTTACCGATCAAAGAAAAAGCCTTAATTAGAAACAATCAACCAGCAGCATAAGCGAGCAACTGGCTAATCAACTCTTGCGCTTTGAATCCTCACAAAAGCTAAAATGATGGCCAGTTCAAAATTTGCTTTAAAATAGAATTGAAATTTGTATAAAGTTCTGCATAATCGAAGTCTAAATCGCTTTCGTCAGCAGATTTTAAATAGAATTTTTTGGCTCAATTAATAGCTATTCATGTATATAAATGAGTCGATTGGGTTAACTGCAATTAATATGAATTGACATTATTAATTTTACTCAAAAAATAGCCTCAACACTCTTTGTTTATTTTTTATCGTTTATGTCTATCCAATCGCCACATTTTCAGTTAAAACGCAGGCTTTTAATGACGTGTGGCATATGGTTGTTATCAATTATTGTCTTAGGCATGGTGTTTTTACTCTACACCCAGCCAAGTATGTTAATTTTGTTAGCTGATAATATTTGGGCCTGTGGCTAAATCATGACTCTTTCAATTAGCTCCTACAATCACCTTTCTCTATCACAACCTTCCCAATGGTTAAAGAAATGGTCGCACTTGTTAAAAGCCAAGGACTCAGTTTTAGATATTGCATGTGGTAATGGTCGTCATATGCATTTTTTAGCTCAATTGGGTTGCGAAGTAATAGGTGTTGACAAAGACCCAGCTGCACTTGAAAGTGCATCTCATTATGGTGCTGTTTTACAAGCCGACCTTGAAAACGAAGCCTGGCCCAGTGCAATTGATAAAAAATTCCAAGCAGTGATTGTTTTCAATTATCTACATAGGCCCCTTTTTCCCAAAATTCAAGAATGTATTGCGCAAGGGGGCTGGTTAATTTATGAAACTTTTGCCGCAGGAAATGAAGAGTTTGGCAGGCCTCGACGTCCCGAATTTTTGCTTCAACCGAATGAATTATTAACCCAATTTAGCCAATTAACCCCCATTGCCTATGAAGCGGGATACCTCAAACAACCCGATAGAATCGTACAACGGGCTGTATTTACTAGAAGTTACCCACCAGACACAAAAAGTGCATCTACAATGCCTTTACTTTCGTTAGAATCACTCTCTTATTGAATCAAAATATTATGAAACCTATTACTGGCAGTATTGTTGCGCTTATTACCCCTATGCTTGATGATGGCGGTATTGACTATCCCGCATTAAGAAAACTAATTGACTGGCATATTGAACAAGGAACCGACTGCATTGGTGTAGTGGGAACCACCGGTGAGTCACCCACCGTTACCGTGCCTGAACAAAGAGAAATAATTAGAGTTTCGGTTGAGCAAGCCAAAGGCCGAGTGCCTATTATGGCGGGCTGCGGCGCTAACTCTACAGCAGAAGCAATAGCTTTAGCTCGTTACGCCAAAGAAGTAGGAGCCGATTGCCAACTGCAAGTCGTTCCTTATTACAACAAGCCTACCCAAGAAGGTATTTATCAACATTTCAAAGCCATTGCCGAAGCAGTTGATTTACCAATGTGTTTGTACAATGTACCCGGTCGTGCGGTTGCAGATATGCAATTAGAAACAGTGAAGCGTTTGGGTCAAATCCCCGGCATTTTTGGTATTAAAGAAGCCACTGGTAATATTGAAAGAGCGCAATGGCTGATCAAAGAAATGCCCGCCGATTTTGCTATTTATTCTGGCGATGATCCCACTGCGGTGGCTTTAATTTTATGTGGTGGCAAAGGAAATGTTAGTGTTACTGCTAATATTGCACCTAAACTTATGCATGACTTATGTGCGGCTGCTTTGGCTAAAGATGTTGAAAAAGCCATGGCGATTCAATTTCAATTATTAGCTGTACATAAAAATTTATTCACTGAAGCCAACCCTATCCCAGTCAAATGGGCTGCACAACAAATGGGTTTGTCAGGTGGTCATTTACGCTTACCCTTAACTTCTTTTTCACCAGAGTATCATGATGGACTTACCAATGCCATGAAAGCTGCTGGTTTATTGAAATAAGCTATTGTTAAACTATGTTTAATTGTGTCATTATGAAAGAACTATCGTGATTAGTCTCTATCCTCCCCTGTTTCTCCGTATATTTACACTGTTATTCAGTTTTACTCTTGTATCTTGTTCTGTACTTGAGGAAGATGTGATTGATTACAAAACTTCGGGTACTGGCAATAAGCTTGAAGTTCCACCCGATTTAACACAACTATCAAGAGATCAACGTTACCAAATTAAAGCCAATAGTACGACTGCAAGTGCGGCTAATAATGTCAATACTACTACTTCAACTACTACAGCAGCATTGACATTAGGTGATGTCAGAGTTGAACGTGCAGGCAACCAGCGTTGGTTAGTAGTCAAACGTAGCCCAGAAGCTTTGTGGCCAGATGTCCGCGACTTTTGGCTTGATAATGGCTTTTTATTAACTTTAGACGAGCAACCACTGGGTATTATGGAGACCGATTGGGCCGAAAATAGAGCTAAATTACCGCAAGACTTTATTCGTAACTCAATTGGTAAAGTGTTTGATCAACTCTACTCTACCGGTGAGCGCGATAAATTTCGTACTCGTATTGAACGACTGCCTAATGGTGAAACCGAAATCTATGTTAGCCACAAAGGTCTGATTGAAAAATTAACAGGAACACGCGCTCCCGGTGAAGTATCTTCCACTCTTTGGGCAACCCGCGATTCCGACCCTGAATTAGAGGCTGAGTTCTTACGCCGTATGTTGGTTAAATTAGGCGTTAGTAAAGAACAAAGCAAAAAAGTAGTAGCTAACACCGAGTCAAACGGTCAGAAAGTAACGCTAAGTAATTCTGGTGGATCGCTTAGTTTGTCCATTCCTGAAGGTTTTGATATTGCTTGGCGTAGAGTCGGTCTTGCACTGGATAGAACCGGTTTTACGGTTGAAGATAGAAACCGTAGTACAGGAACTTATTTTGTTCGATATAGTCCCATTAAAGCTAATGATGGTAAAGAGCCTGGCTTCTTTGGAAAAATATTGGACCTAGGTAGCTCCGAGAAAAAATCTGAGCCTGTAACCAAATATAGTATTCTTGTAGAAAGTGCAGGCAACCTTAGTAGCGTTAAAGTAAGGGGATCCAATAACGAAATGGTAGCTTCAGCTGATGAACAAAAAATCCTTAATTTGTTGGCTCAAGACTTAAAGTAAAAATGAATATTCGAAAGCTTAGCAATCACTAAACTTTCGGATTGAACAATAAAAACCCCACTTTGTTATCAAGGTGGGGTTTTTATTGCTCATTTTTCATCACTAATACTATGTGTTGGTATCCAATACGCAATAAGTAACTTGAAAACAAAACCTATAAACCAATTAATGGAAATAGAGTTTTTAGCCAAATTAAAATTCGATAAGCTTTGCTATGAGTACCAAAGACAAAAAGATAAGGTATCCAAAACTGTACCCGAAATATCAGTAAAAGTTCTGTCAACGGTTCTTTAATAAAGTGAAGATAAAAAAAAACCAGCTAAAAGCTGGTTTTTTGCAAAACTGCCTAGAGGCAGTTACCGCAAGCTCTAATTAGTTAGAAGCAGCAGAAGCAGCAGCAGAAGCTACGTCAGCCATTGCTGATGCAGCGTCAGAAGCAGCTTCAGAAGCTACAGCCACGGCTTCAGAAGCTACAGATGCTGCGTCTGCAGCAACTTCAGTTTTCTTGCCACAAGCAACTAAGGCAGCAGCGATAACAGCGGCTAAAGCGATTTTTTTGATCATGATGAATATCCTAAAAAATAAACAAAGGTAAAACAATTTCCGGAAATTGTCAAAACACAACATTACTGTAGGCTCTGACAGAGCGAAAGCACTCGAGCTCTTTCAGCTCAGCAATGAATTGTAAGACCAAATGAAGTTAAGCAACTGAATTTTTGAAAAAAAACGCTAAATTTTAATTTAGCTATTATTTTGCACTAGTTTTAAATTGACGAAAAGACAACAAAGCCTAGTGTTTACCCTTGAAAACGTAAAAATTCAAAACGAATTTGTAAAAATATATAAACAGCAGTCGGATTAGGTAAATAAAAGTCTTAAATTTATGACGTTATTCATAACTTTTGATAGCTTTTTCTAAATTACAAAAAAACAACATCATTCAAAAAAAAGGTTTAAAAATGTAAGTTAAATATTTAACACCGGCAAATGGAGCATAAAACCCTATTAAAGACAACTTTTTTAAGAAGACCAAAATTTCAAATTAAATCAACTATTCTGGTCTTTCAAACACTTCTTTAATTGATTTTTATTTTAAGCAAGAAGTTACCTCGCTTTATTCGAAACAAGACAACCAGCCTTGCTCACACCAATCTTGAATACACGTTAATGCTTCTGGAGTAAGTTGGGCAATATCTTGCTGATTAAGTTCCCGTTGGTTAGCTAACTTTTGCATCAATAAGGCGTCAAGGCCCTCAGCCCTAAAACTATCACCATTTAAAAAGATAAAGGGTGCAAGGTAACTCATTTTGCTACGTCTATCAAGCTCTATACCGGCACAATCGTCTAACCAATCATTGCCTTCTAGCCAAACATTAGCATTTAACTCAGTCCAGTGCTCACCCATGGCTTGCAATAAGATTTCAGGCTGTGCCAAAGCCTTGTGTATGGCCTGAGTAGCGAAATCAAGCATATCTTGGGGCAATAAGGCAGGTGTCTCTGTGGCTTGCCTGTGGGGGTCAGAAAACCTTGGGGAGTCTATTTCTTGATCTAATAATAAATCTGCAATCTTAGGTAATAGCTGTGCAGCCAACTCTTGCTCTGAAGGGGCTCTAAAGCCTATGGAATAGGTCATACACTCATTGAGTGCGATGCCATCATGAGCATATTTTGGTGGCAAATAAAGCATATCACCAGGCTCGAGTACCAAAACCTGTTCGGGATGAAATGTTTTTAATATTTTTAGAGGCAAACCCTCAATAATGTTTAAATCATCCTGTTGGCCAATACGCCACTCACGTTGACCTTGTACTTGTAGTAAAAAAACATCGTAACTATCAAAATGAGGCCCTACGCCTCCCCCTTCAGTGGCATAACTAATCATTAAATCATCTAATCTGGCATCGGGTAAAAATCGAAATTGATTTAATAACTGTCTCACATCATCATTGTGTTGATCGACACTTTGAATTAATACTGACCACTGCCTTTGGGTAACAGCAGGCAATGTTTTTTTAGTGAAAGGTCCATTTTTTAAGCTCCACTGGCCTTTTTGTTGACTAACCAAGCGACTTTGCACATCTTCCTGGGTGGCTAAGGCAAAAAGTTCAGAGCGACTCAATAAAGGCTGCATATTGGGAATAGCCTGACGAATTAACAATGGTTTTTTTTGCCAATACTCCAAAATAAACTGTTCTGGGCTTAATCCGGCTAATAAAGATAAAGGGCTGTTGATTTGCATAAGAACTCAATACAATTGGTAAATTATTAATTGCTCTATTTTGCTATGGAAATCACCCCACAATGCGTTGTTGCCCTCACTTGGACACTAAAAGATACATTAAACGAGACTTTAGATGTATTAGATGAGCCAGTTGAGTTTCTTTTAGGCGGCTCCGACCTTTTCGAAAAAATCGAAGAAGTCTTACAAGGTCACAAAGTTGGCGACGAAATTGATGTTCAACTTGAGCCTGAACAAGCTTTCGGCGACTTCAACGATCAGCTTATTTTTATGGAATCACGTAAAATTTTTGACCCAGAAGTAGAAGAAGGCTGGATTTTTGATGGCCGAGGTTTACCTGAAGGATTTAGCCCCGATGCGCCCAAAGATGCAGTTTATGTGGTAACCGATGTTTACCCCGAACATGTCATTTTAGATGGTAATCACCCATTGGCGGGGATTGCCATTCGATTGCATATTAAAGTAGAAGATGTTCGAGAGGCTACCCTTGAAGAAATTGGCAAAGGCAGTTGCGGAACAGGCTTTTTTAAAATTCAAACTGAATTAATGCCAGATGATGGCGATGATGATATTAATTACGATGATGACAGAGTCATTCATTAATTATCTGTTTTAAAAAAAGCATAAAAGGGAGATAAGTAGATGGAAAGCAAAACCGGCACCGTAACGATTCACCGAGTTTTTACAGCCCCACCAAAAAGGCTTTATGAAGCATTCTTAAATGCCTCAGCGCTGGCCAAATGGTTACCTCCTTATGGCTTTACCTGCCAAGTACATGAATACCTTGGAGAGGTAGGTGGCCAATTCAAAATGTCATTTACCAATTTCTCTAAGGGCAGTAGTCACTCATTTAGAGGGGAATATT
>JALQUL010000070.1 GCA_023260735.1 Limnohabitans sp.
TCACACAAAGGGCCAGCTACTACAGTGGCTACGGTAGTGGTGGCTGGTGTGCTAAAACTATCAAAGCCGTTCTCTAATTGTCCTGCAGCATTGATGGGTAACACCGTAATATCATGATGGCTGCCATACATAGAAGGGCGCACTAAATCGCTAAAGCCAGCGTCTACCATTATAAAATGTTGATGACCTTGATTTTTACTGGCTCTTACTTCGCTTAATAACACTCCCGATTCGGCAACTAAATAACGACCCGGTTCGATTTCTAATTCAATAGGGTGATGAAACAACTCACTCACTCGTTGGCGTGCAGCATTCCACAATTGAAAATAATGTTCGGTATCAATGGTGGCATCACCTTCTTGATAGGGAATAGACAACCCACCACCTGCAGAAATAGCGTGTAAGTCTAAGCCGTTATTTTTAACTTGCACAGCCAGCTCTACCATAGCACCGCACACTTCTTGCAGGTGAGAGTAATCGACACCGGAACCAATATGCATATGCAAACCGACCAAATGCAAGCCTAAATTTTTGATTTTTTCTAATGCCAATGGTAATTGTGAATGCCAAATTCCATGTTTGCTATGCTCGCCACCAGTATTGGTTTTATTGCTATGCCCATGTCCAAAGCCTGGGTTAATTCGCAGCCAAACGGGATGACCTTTTTTAACTGCAGCAATTTGATCCAGCATATCAATTGAACCGCAATTAACCGCAATTCCTAAACTGGTGACACGCTCTAAGGTGGCGTGATCTAATAAGTCGGCGGTAAATACAATCGAATCGGGGGTGTGCGGAGTCACTTCAAAGCCAGCGGCAATCGCTCGTTCGATTTCACCTAAAGAAACAGCATCGACCTTGACTCCATGGCTTTTCATGAGGCGTAACAAATGGGTATTAGAGTTGGCTTTTTGGGCGAATCTTATCGTATCAAACGACTTTAAAGCTTGAATTTTTTGAACAATGGTGTTTGCGTCATACACCCATAATGGGCTAGAAAATTGAGCTTTTAATTGCACCAAGGCTTGTGGGGTAAATGGAGTATTTGATTTCATACCTTGATTGTCTAATACAAAATCTATTCAATCAATGCTATTATTGTTTAGTAACTATTCATTTTCGATATAGGTTAAATTATGGCGGCTCCTTTGGCTTTGCATCATCGTCAAATTCAGATTTTTAGAACTATTATGTTGCATGGTAATTTAAGCCGTGCGGCACAAGCGAGTCAGACTTCACAGCCCACACTGAGCCGAGAATTAGCCCGTTTGGAGCAGGTATTGGGTTATAGCTTGTTCGATAGGGTAAGAGGCAGGTTAAGACCAACGCTAAGAGCAATGGTCTTAATGCAAGAAGTAGAGCGGTCATTTGTGGGATTAGAGCAAATTGCCACCCGTGCGCAAGAGTTGCAATATTTAGTGAGTGGTCGCCTACGGGTGGCCTGTGTGCCTGCTTTAGCCCAAGCTTTATTGCCTAGTGCCTTAAAATTATTTTCAGCCAAAGCCCACCAAGCTCAAGTAAGTGTTTGCCCACAAGAGTCACCATGGTTAGAGCAAGCCATCGCACAGCAAAGTTTTGATTTGGCTTTAAGTGAGGCGCAACAAGCCCCTATTGGTGTAAAGTTAAAACCTTTGTTCAAGGTCAATGAAGTGGTAGTGTTGCCTAGGCATCATTTTTTAAGCCGTCAATCGGTCATTCGGCCAGAAGATTTTGCTAGTCAGTCTTTTGTGAGTTTGGCTCCACAAGACCCTTATCGGCTTTTAATTGATCAAATGTTTCAGCAGCATCAAGTCGAGCGCTTTATGAATTATGAAACCGATAGTGCCGCTGCAGTGTGTGCCATGGTCAAGCAAGGCTTGGGCTTAGCTATTGTGAACCCTTTAACCGCCCTAGAATTGACTAACCCAGAATTAGTGATTAAACCTTTAAGTGTAGAAATTGCTTATCAGATCAATTTATTGATTCCTGACTTATTAACACCCCATCCTTTGTTAAATAGTCTGATACAGTCTTTGGAACAAGCATCTTCTATTCTCATAAAAAAGATTTTGGTGTTTCCCCAAGATACCCCCTAATTCTGTGGATAACTTTGGGGATAAACACTTGAACAAGCTTGTAAACCCTCAGTCTATGGGGCTTTCATTAGATTGCTTAAAAATTCATCAAAATTAAAAAATATAATAATTTCAATGGCTTAACTTTTTTTTAGACAATATAGCAAGTAATCCTTATAAATCGTTAAATTTGTGGTAAGCAAATTTTCACTATAATTTTTTTGTGCATAAGTAAATCAAAATAATTCATCCTAAGACTCATATTGTTAAAAAATCCGCTTAAAGCGTACTAATAAAAATTATGGCTAAGACTGATAAAAAAAGCCACAAAAGTGTCTTGAATGAGTAAAGAAAGACTTTTAAATGCTTGGTAAATGAATGAAGCTATTCATTTTTATTAAATGTCTCTAAATGTTTGTCCGATTGGAGCGAATGAAATAGTAGCTAATTTAAGATGTTGTAAGCCAAATGGAATGCCAATAATAGTAATAAAACAAACTACTGCCGAAATTAAGTGACCAATTGCCAACCACCAACCTGCTAAAACAAACCAAATAATATTACCCACAGTGCCTAAAGCACCAGTGCCAATATCAGATTGCCCATTGTGGCTTCTAGAAACTGGTTCTTTACCAAATGGGAAAAATGAAAAGCTTCCAATTACGAAACAAGCTTTGCCCCAAGGAATACCAATAATCGAAATAAAGGCAATTAAACCCACCAAATACCAGCCTAACCCCATTAAAAAGCCACCAAAAATAAACCAAATAATATTACCGAGTGTGCGCATAAATACCTTTCATGAAATAAACCATTATGTAGTAAACGATTATCGCTGCACAATAAAGATTGAAATTAAATAGATTTCAACCAAAGATTTTTATTTGCTGTTAATGCATTATCTTGATAGGTCAAATAAAGTCTCAAATCAAGCTCATATTGGTGATATAAAGGCTCCATATGGGTGCAGAGTTGATAAAAAGATTTGTCGTGTTCGCGCACTTTTATATGGGCTAGCTCGTGTACTACAATCATTTTTAAAAATTCAAGAGGGGTTTGTTTAAATAAGGAAGCTACTTTAATTTCTCTTTTCGCTTTAAGTTGATTGCCTTGCACCCTAGAAATAGTAGTGTGAGTACCTAAAGCGTGTTGAATAATTTTGAGTTGGCTGTCGTAAGCCACCTTAGATAATGGTGGGGCATTGCGCATAAATTCATTTTTTAATTCTTGTACATATTCAAATAAAGCCTTGTCACTATTGAAGGTATGGCTATTTTGATATTTGTTGAGTAACCATTTGCCTAATGCCTCTTGATTTAATAAGTCACGTACTTGATCTTGTAGGCTACTAGAATACGCATTTAAATAGGGGAGCGGTCTAGGTCGAGATAGGGTCATAAAAATTCAAAATATTTGTTTACTACAAAAGGCTGATTTTATTTTTCCCAAAGCAAATGTAACTGACCATTTTTTAATTGATAGGCTTTATGAGCAAGTGCTTTGGCTTCTAACGGATCATGTGTGACTAATATAGTGCTAATTTGATGCGCTTGAATAGTATGGGCAAATTCTTGTCTGAGGCTTTCTTTTAAATCAAAATCTAAAGCAGAAAAAGGTTCGTCTAATAATAAAACCAAAGGTTGAGTAATTAAGGCTCTGGCAAGGGCGACTCTTTGTTGTTCGCCACCCGACAATAAAAGAGTGCTGCTTTTATAAAATTTTGCTAAACCAAAACGTTCTAGCATTTGTACAGCTAGTTCTCTTGCTTGGGCTTTTTTTATGCCTTTTTCAATAAGACCAAAGGCAACATTGTCTTGTACATTTAAATGAGGAAACAAAGCAAAATCTTGAAACATCAAAGCAAAATGGCGTTGTTCGGGAGCGAGTTGACTAATGTCTTGGTGATTCCAAAATAGCTGGCCTTGTTCGGGTTTTTCTAGGCCTGCAATTATTTTTAGCAAGCTACTTTTACCGCAACCCGATGGGCCTAGAATAGCTACAATTTCTCCGTCTTCCACACGTAAATCAAGCTGATTTGCCAGAGTTAGAACTTGGCCATTTTTTTCTTGATAATGTTTGGAAATTTGACGTAATTCAAGCATAAAAAATATTGAGACTAGTGGGGGCGATATTTGCCCCATTTACATTAAATAAGCGATCAAAAAAACAAGGTCTGTTGATTGAGCTAGGCTTTAAAGAGCCCGACTTTTTTTAGCATTGCCCTCAATTAATCGAAAAATCAATAAGGTTAATAATAGTAAAAAAGCAGCCAATAATAAGGCCGATTGCTTATTTCCACTGCCAGGGCGGCCTAAATATTGGTAAATTAAAGTACTAAGAGTGGTCCACTCTGGCCTAGATAAAAATAAACTAACTGCAAACTCACCCAGACAAGTGGCCATAGCAAAAGCCATGCCACGCCGAATTGCAGGGCTTAGTAAGGGCAAAACCACTCGAATAAAACTTCGCCATGGGCTGGCACCTAAAACTCTAGCCGCCTGTAAATAATGCCTGGGCAATTGTTGTAACCCTAAAAGCAGGGCTTGGGCAATAAACGGATAGGCAAACAAGGCATATGCAGAAACTAGCAAGCTCATTTGGTTGCTAAGCGTAGGGTAACTTAATAATAGTCCAAATCCAATCGTAATAGAGGAGGCGATAAAGGGTAAATAAATGAGTCCACTCAATAGGGGCCAAATATAGGCGGCCATGCCATGACACAAACCTAAAAAAGTGGCCAACAACAAACCGGCAGTACTAAAAATCAAAGTGTTGATGAGTGCTTGCTGTACCTCAGAGTCTAATAATAATTGCCAAAATTGAGGCAGTGATGCAAGTAATTGAAAAAGTAACAGTACGATGGGAAGCAAGCATAAGAAACTAATCAGACCTGTTATTAAAAAGGCTATTATTTTTTCAGTAGGGTTCTGTAAATCAATAGCGGCAATGGTATCGGCCTTTTGTGGTTTTAAAAATGAAGCTTGAAAATGCAACAACACAAATAATAAAGTACTTAATAAAATAAGACTAAAGATGGCCAAAATACTGGCAGGCGCTAGCGCTAATTCATGAGCTACTAATGTGTAAATTTCAACTTCTAGTGTGGACCATTGTTGGCCTCCTAAAATCAGTGCTAAACCAAAACCACTAAAACTATATAAAAACACCAAACACAGAGATTGCATCACAGCCGGAAAAATTGCGGGCCATTCTACCCGCCAAAAACATCGCCAAGCGGTGGCTCCTAGACTTCGGGCTGCATTCGATCGGCTCATGCTGCATTGTTCTAGAGCATAAATAACAGTTCGTAACACCACACTTAAATTAAAAAATAAATTTCCAATTAGTAATAAAACAGCGCCTTGTTGTTCTGCAGAAAAAATGCTTAACAACCATTTTTTACCTAAAAGCGACTCCGGACCCCACATCATTAATAAACCCATTGCTGCAACCAAGGTAGGTACTACAAAAGGCAGCATACTCAGTTGAATTAGTAGTTGTTTACCTTTAAATTGTCTTCTAGCCAAAATCCAAGCGGCTGGTAAACCTAATACCAAGCAAAAAAAACAAGTGAGCAGAGCTTGTGTCAAAGTCCATACCACACGCCAACGTAAATAATCATCTTGTATCATCTCGTTGATTAAGCCAAGCCAGTGTGCAGATTGGGCTTGCATGAATAAACGACTGACGGGCCAAATTAGCATAAGCACTAAAAAAGCCAAAGGAATGAATGACCAGCCTTTTACCATCAATCCAAGCCCATTCATCCAAGCCGATAAAGCTTTTGGATGGTGTGGTATTGGGCTAGAAGAGTGGAAAGGCTGGCCAGAACTCATAAAGAAAATATTATCAATTTCAAATGGCGAATTATTTCAATACCACTTTAGTCCAGCGTTGTAGCCAACTAGTGGATTGAACGATTAGTTCACTTTCTTTGGGATTGTCAAAATTACTTGGGGTTTGGGTGTGTTTCCAAGCATCAGCCACAGCGACGGATTTATCAATGGGTAGCATCCACATGCTAGTTTGCAAAGCTTCTTGCACCGGTTTAGAACGTAGCCATTCAATCCATTTACCAGCTAATTCGGCTTGACTGCCGCCTTTAATTAATGCGACGCCTTCTACTTGTTGAAATACACTGCCTTTTAAAAAGAGGTTTTGCGTCGGCGATTCATTGAGTTTTTCTTTGCTATAAAAAACTTCGGCCGCTGGGCTACTGGCATAACTCACAATAATAGGGTAGGGGCCGCCGTTTCTAGCAAAGTCAGTGTAATAGGCTTCACTCCAACCTTTACTTACTTTCATGCCGTTTTGACGCATTTTAGCCCACCATTCAAACGCTTGATCTTCACCTAAACCCGCAATGGTGGCTAATAAAAAGCTATAACCTGTACTTGAAGTATTGGGGTTTTCTACCACTAACTTATTTTTATAAGCAGGTAAGGTTAAGTCGTGCAAGCTTTGTGGCATTGCTAATTTGAGTTTAGCAAAGGCTGCTTTATCTATATTTAAACTCACATACCCGTAATCAATAGGAATGATGGGTTTTGGTAGTTGCACCACACTTGCTTGGGTGGCGGCAGGTCCATTATAGGGGGTTAAAATATTGGCTTGAATGGCTTTTTGAGCCAAAGTATTGTCAATCCCGTACACCACATCGGCAATAGGATTGGCTTTAGTCAAAATGAGTTTATTTAACATTTCGCCCGCATCACCCCCTTTAGTAATTGCTAATTTGACTTTGTTTTCAGTTTCAAATTGAGCAATTAGTGGTTTTGGCAGAGAAAAAGAGCTGTGAACCATTACTCTTAAAGTAGCATTGGTTTGTGCAAAGCTTGTATGACTTACAACAGAAAGACCAGTCAAAAGACCTATCGACACGGTTTTTTTAAGTGCCTTAGTTAAAGATTTTGAAACACGTAAAGAAGAAAAAGGTATAAACATAAAAGCCCCTAAGTTGGCCAGCAGTGGACCAATGAGGCACAAAACCATTTACAAGATTTCAAGTCTGAGTTGAAATAGTATTTGGTTTTGCATCGCACGCGCCCTACGCTGGCATTATCCAGATCAGGTAACTGGGGTATTTCTCAGTCTGGTATGGTTACCAAACACCCCCGGTGACATCTTAATTATAGACACAAAAAATAAATTTTTTAAATATCCCTATAAACTAATTGCAATTAAGGTTCATTCAATTAGATTGCAAAATTGCATTATTGATTTTATTTTGCAATAAAATGTCTTCAACTGCGCTTAACTCCGCATCAAGTGGGCAATTAAAAGTCATTTCTTGACCCGTGATTGGATGTGTTAGGCGTAAATTCCAAGCATGCAAAAACATTCTTTTGAGTCCTACTTTGGCTAATTTTTTATTTATCTCAAAATTGCCATATTTGTCATCTCCTGCTATTACATGGCCATTTCCGGCTAAATGCACTCTAATTTGATGAGTTCTACCTGTTTTTATGGTCACTTCTAATAGGCTAAAAGCCAGTTGATCTAATTGAGGGTGGCGAGGTCCTACTGCTACTTTTTTCACCAAACTCACGGAAGGCATGCCATTAGGGTCAGAAGCATCGACTATTTTGACCCTTCGTTCACCGTTTTCTAGCAAATACTTGTGCAAAGGCTGATTCAGCACTTTTTTATTGCCTGGCCAGTCGCCTAGCACTAAAGTTAAATAAGTTTTACCAGTTTCACGGGCTCGAAATTGATTTTGCAAATGGGTGAGTGCACTGCGTTTTTTAGCAATTAATAAAATGCCACTCGTTTCTCGGTCTAGTCGATGTACCAATTCTAGAAATTTGGCATGTGGCCTGGCTTTTCTAATTTGTTCTATTACGCCAAAACTGACCCCCGAGCCACCGTGCACGGCCACACCAGCTGGTTTATTGATGGCCATAAAGGCGTCATCTTCAAAAAGAATAGCGAATTCACGAGCTACCACAGGATTCAGTAATTCTTTATCGGCTAACTCCTGAGCTGTTTGACCCGATTCGGAAGTTCTGACAGGTGGTAGGCGAATGATATCCCCTAAATTTAAACGGCTATCGGCACTGGCCCGTCCCTTATTTACCCGCACTTGTCCGCTACGAATTAAACGATAAACATGTGTTTTTGGAACACCTTTTAGGTGCTTAATCAAGAAGTTATCGAGTCTTTGACCCTCATCTCCTTCGTCAACTGTGTAGTGACTCACGCTGGGGCGTGTCTCATTTACTGGGGTTTTCCCCAAATTGTGTTGATTTGATGCGTTAAAAGCCTTTTTGTCAGGCATGTTGGCTTGTCCTCGTTCTATAATATAGGTTACCAGCGCCTTGTGGTAAGCGGTTGATAGGTGAGAGTTTAGTCCACCAACCCACACAACCCGCTGGCAGGTTGATGTCAATTGTTTAATTAGACGTATTGCTTAGCATTATTTCAGCAATATGTGGTTCTAATGAACAATTTACGCAAAACAATTAAACGAATTAGTTTGGAATTCCCAAAATCACAGAGTTAATTGAACTCTGTGATGGAGCAAAAGTGACATGGTTTTTATTTGGTTCTTGTACAAAGTATTGCTCTCAGGCCTTGATGCCTTTGCTCGTCTGTACTTTTTAGGCATGAACATGACCGTTTGGCAAGTGCCCACGGCTCTTGGCTTTTCTTTAAGCCCGCCCATTGTCTCAACTGTCCCAGTGCCTGTGCTTGATTGCTCTTCCTAGCAATTAAGGCCCTCCTGGCGTTTCCGTACTCGTTTAAGCGTTTAGCAAGGCATCTTTGGTCATAAATGACCTATAAAGAGACTGCACTGGAGTGCTCATCTCTGTGGATGAGGAAATGCTATGAAAAGAATGTTAATTAATGCGACGCAACCCGAAGAGCGTCGTTTGGCGATAGTAGATGGGCAAAAACTGCTTGACTATGAAATTGAAATTGATGGTCGTGAACAACGTAAAGGCAATATTTATAAAGCCGTTGTGACCCGTGTAGAGCCTTCACTAGAGGCTTGTTTTGTTGATTACGGAGAAGATCGCCACGGTTTCTTACCGTTTAAAGAAATCTCTAAGCAATATTTTGCACCTGGTGTTTCAGTTAATCAAGCCCGTATCCAAGACGTTATTAAAGAAGGTCAAGAGTTAGTAGTTCAAGTTGAAAAAGAAGAACGTGGTAACAAGGGGGCAGCCCTTACTACTTTTATTTCTTTGGCAGGCCGTTATGTAGTTTTAATGCCTAACAACCCAAGAGGTGGTGGTGTTTCTCGTCGCATTGAAGGCGAAGAGCGTGCCGAGCTCAAAGAAGCCATGGACCAACTCGAATACCCACAAGGTGCTAGCATTATTGCTCGTACAGCAGGTATTGGTCGTACCGCCGCCGAATTGCAATGGGATTTAAATTATTTGCTCAAATTATGGGCCGCCATTGATGGTGCAGTTAAATCAGAACGTGCCCCAGAACTCATTTACCTCGAATCCACTTTAGTGGTTCGTACCATTCGTGATTACTTCAGTGCTGATATCGGTGAAATCTTAATTGATACCGATGACGTGTTCGAGCAAGCCCATGGTTTTATGGCACATGTCATGCCAGAGCA
>JALQUL010000155.1 GCA_023260735.1 Limnohabitans sp.
TCTTGAACTTGGCCCCAATAATACGGCCTTCGTACATTTAAGTTATGTACCATGGATTGCAGCTGCTGGCGAACTCAAAACTAAGCCAACACAACACACGGCTAAACAACTACGTGAAATAGGTATTCAAGCCGATGCCTTGTTGTGCCGTGCCGATCGCCCTATTCCCGATGACGAACGCAAGAAAATCTCATTATTTTCAAATGTTCCAGTTTGGGGGGTTATTAGCGTTCCCGATGTCAGCACTATTTATAAAGTACCTCGCACCTTGCATGAACAAGGCCTTGACGGCTTAATTTGCGACAAACTTCGTTTAAATACACCACCGGCCAACCTCAAACGTTGGGATGATTTGGTTTATGAAGTCGAACATCCACAGGGCGAAGTCACCATTGCAATGGTGGGCAAATATGTCGATTTAACCGATAGTTATAAATCAGTTAATGAAGCCTTACGTCATGCAGGTCTTAAAAATCATGTTCAAGTTAAAATTGAACATGTGGACTCTGAAACCATTACAGCTGAAACTGTAGCCCAACTTCAAAAATACGATGCTATTTTGGTACCAGGTGGTTTTGGCAAACGTGGTATAGAAGGCAAAATTTCTACCGCTCAATTTGCTCGTACCCAAAAAGTACCTTATTTAGGTATTTGTTTAGGTATGCAAGTCGCCACCATCGAATACGCTCGTCATGTGGCTGGCCTACCGAATGCCAACAGTACTGAGTTTGACCCAGAATGTAGCCAACCTGTTATTGCCCTAATTAACGAATGGCAAGACAAAGACGGCACGATTCAAGTACGTAATGAAGATTCCGACTTAGGTGGCACTATGCGTTTAGGAGCACAAAGCTCCGATGTAACCAAGGGTACTTTAGCGCATCAAATCTATGGTGATGTGGTCACCGAGCGTCACCGTCATCGTTACGAAGCCAACGTAAAATACCTAGACACTTTACGAAATGCAGGTTTGGTTATTTCTGCATTAACCCAAACCGAACAACTCACTGAAATTGTAGAGTTGCCACAAGAGGTTCACCCTTGGTATATGGGTGTGCAATTCCACCCTGAGTTCAAATCGACTCCTTGGAACGGTCACCCTTTGTTTAATGCATTCATTCGTGCTGCAGTCGAACATCAAGCTTCTGTTAAAAAGGCCTCCCAATGAAATTATGTGGCGTTGAAATCGGCTTACACCGACCTATCTTTTTAATTGCTGGACCTTGTGTCATAGAGTCTGAACAACTTCAACTCGATACCGCAGGCCATCTTAAAGAAATTTGCCAAACACTAGGCATTCACTTTATTTTTAAAAGTAGTTTCGATAAAGCCAATCGCTCTAGTGGCAAAACTCAGCGAGGCCCAGGTCTTGAAAAAGGCCTAGAAATTTTAGCTAAAGTCAAAAGCCAATTACAAGTGCCAGTCCTTACTGACATCCACGAAATTGACCAAGTGACTGCTGTTTCTCAAGTAGTAGATGTGTTGCAAACACCCGCCTTTTTATGCCGTCAAACTGACTTTATTCATGCAGTGGCTCAATCGGGCTTACCCGTCAATATCAAAAAAGGGCAATTCTTAGCCCCCAACGATATGGTCAACGTGATTGATAAAGCCAGAGCCGCCGCCGCCGAAAATGGTCTAGAAACCGATAATTTTATGGCTTGTGAGCGTGGTGTCAGCTTTGGATATAACAATCTAGTGAGTGATATGCGTAGTTTGGCTATTATGCGATCTACCCAAGCCCCTGTAGTATTTGATGCTACCCATTCAGTGCAATTACCTGGTGGCCAAGGCTCTAGTAGCGGTGGCCAACGTGAAATGGTGCCAGTTTTGGCTCGTGCAGCAGTGGCGGTTGGTGTAGCTGGTTTGTTTATGGAAACTCACCCCAACCCTGAAAAAGCCTGGAGTGATGGCCCTAATGCCGTGCCTTTACATCATATGAAAGCACTTCTCGAAAGCCTGCTAGAACTTGACCAAGTCACCAAAAAACATGGCTTTTTAGAAAGCTCATTTTAAATAAGCCCTAAAAAAACCATTCAAGCAAAGCTCAATCCGTTTTTATTTTTGCTTCAATGGTTTCAAGCCAGCCTTTAACTATTTAGAAACAGGAAAACTTATGACCAGTGCTTATGTCATTGCCTATGTGGATGTTACCAACCCCGAGCAATACGAAGCTTATAAAAAGCTTTCCTCACACGCCATTCAAACTCACGGTGCAGAACCTTGTGTACGTGGTGGTGCAGTCGAAGTATTAGAGGGTGAATGGAACCCTACCCGAGTAGTAGTATTAAAGTTTCCCAATATGGATGCTGGCCGTCTTTTTTACAATTCACCTGAATATGTAGCTGCTCGCCAAGCCCGCGCTGGCGCATCTCACATGAGAATGATTTTGGTTGATGGCTTGTAACTTCTAGGCATAAATTGTGGCCAGTTGTTATTACGATTCATACGGTATCTAAAACCTTGCTTTAGCTTTTAAATGAAACCATTTGTATTTAAAAGTAAGGGTGTAAACAGTTTTTTAATTTTGAAATAGGAAAATCTATGAGCGCAATTGTTGATTTAATCGCCCGTGAAGTTTTAGACTCACGCGGTAACCCTACGGTTGAATGTGATGTATTACTTGAGTCTGGCACAATGGGTCGTGCAGCTGTACCATCAGGTGCTTCTACTGGCTCACGCGAAGCCATTGAATTGCGTGATGGCGATGCCAAGCGTTACCTTGGTAAAGGTGTTTTAAAAGCTGTTGAAAATGTCAACACCGAAATCTCTGAAGCGATTTTAGGCCTAGATGCAGGCGAACAAGCTTTCTTAGATCGCACCATGATTGAACTAGACGGCACCGAAAACAAAGCCCGTTTAGGTGCCAATGCTATGCTCGCCGTTTCTATGGCAGTGGCACGTGCTGCAGCAGATGAAAGTGGTTTACCTTTGTATCGTTATTTTGGTGGAATGGGCGCCGTTCAAATGCCAGTTCCCATGATGAACGTGGTCAATGGTGGTGCACACGCCAATAACAATCTTGACTTGCAAGAATTGATGATTATTCCTGTGGGCGCACCGACCTTCCGTGAAGCAGTGCGTTACGGTGCAGAAGTATTCCATTCACTCAAAAAAATCATTCATGATAAAGGCATGAGCATTGCGGTAGGTGACGAAGGTGGTTTTGCACCTAATGTCGCCAATCATGAAGCCGCTATTCAAATGATTTTACAAGCCATTGAAAAAGCGGGTTATATTCCAGGCGAACAAATCGCTTTAGGTTTAGATTGTGCTTCTTCTGAGTTTTACAAAAACGGTAAATATGAATTAGCAGGCGAAAACCTCAGCCTCTCTGGCGAGCAATGGATTGACATGATGAGCACTTGGGTAGATAAATACCCTATCATCAGCATTGAAGACGGCATGGCTGAAGGTGACTGGGATGGCTGGAAAATGCTAACTGACCGTTTAGCTAAAAAAGTACAGTTAGTTGGCGATGACTTATTTGTCACTAACACTAAAATTTTACAAGAAGGTATTAACAAAGGTATTGCTAATTCCATTCTTATTAAAATCAACCAAATTGGTACATTAAGCGAAACTTTTGCTGCTATTGAAATGGCGAAACGTGCGGGTTACACTTCTGTGATTTCACATCGCTCTGGCGAAACCGAAGACTCCACCATTGCAGATATTGCAGTAGCCACCAATGCAGGTCAAATCAAAACGGGTTCTTTAAGCCGTTCTGACCGTATGGCAAAATACAATCAATTATTACGCATTGAAGAAGACTTAGGTGATGTTGCAACATATGCAGGTCGTGCCGCTTTTTATAGTATCCGATAAGGACATGAGATGAAACCAAACGGGTTGATTTTAGTTTTATTAATTATTTTAGGTAATTTCCAGTACCACCTTTGGAGTGGAAGAGGAAGTCTTCCCGAAGTATGGAAAATGAAAACACAACTCGTTCAACTTCAGTCTGAAATTGAGGCAGCTGAAAAAACCAATGCCCAACTTCAGGCTGAAGTCTCTGATTTAAAAGACGGTATTGATATGGTGGAAGAACGAGCACGTTTTGAGTTGGGCATGGTCAAACCCAATGAGGTATTAGTGCAGTATTCACAATAATCTTAGCAATTCTAGTACCCTCCCAAGCCAACCAATTTTACTTTTCTAAAAGTTAAGCATTTTATCTTTATTGGTATGGCCCCCTATTTCGCTCTTGCTCTATTAGGCGCCGAAAGCACAGGCAAATCAAGTTTAGCACTACAGCTAAAAGCTTGTTTTGTATTAGCAGGTTTCTCTGTTTTTTTGCAATCAGAACTACTGCGTTTATGGTGTGAGAAAAATCAAAGCCTCCCCAGCCAACAAGATCAACATTTTATTCTGTCTGAGCAAATAAAAGCACAAAATGACTGGTATCTAAATGCTAGAGCCAATCTCAACCACGATTGTTTTACTCCGGATTTAAGCGTTGCTGGACTTGTTGGAAACCAAGCCCCTTTCATTTTTATTTCTGACACTGCAGGGCTTCAAACAGCAGCCTATAGCCATTATTATTTTGCTGATAATAGCCTTGATAAAGCGGCTTTAATTGCCCATGAATTTTTTGATTTTAGTTTTTTAATGGGACTTGATTTACCATGGCAAGAAGACCCTTTAAGAACAGGTTCAGACAGCCAAATGCCAGTGGACAGCCTATTAAGACAGCTATTATCAAGAACCAATCATAATGCTTTATTTAGCACTGTGTATGGCCACCATCAACAACGCTTAATAAATGCTTGGACAGCATTACAAAAACACAAGCGCTTGGCCGGTTTATTACCCGACTGGCCTAGCATTATTGAGTTAGCCAATAAAAACTCCTCTAGTGTTTTACTGCCGCTTCAGACACTACTTGAGCCATCATTAAAAATACAAAATCGCAATAAGGATCATCTTGAAAACGGCCTAAGGCGTTGGGGACATTTTTGTGAAAACTGCGCTGACGGAGAATGTGAAAAAAAATTATTTAGCCAGCTAAAAAGAAACTAACCATAAAAAAACCCCAAGCTGTTAAAACAACTTGGGGGAGCTAAAAATACTTTTAATAAAGACTAGTCATCTGACATAAAAGCCATAATAAAACGCAATACATACCACAGCATTAATGCAATAGAAGCAAACAAGTGGAGTGCAGCGCCAGCTGGTCGGTCCATTGGATAATGACGAATAATATTAGATGTATCGTATAAAACAGCTGCACCGGCAAATAAAATCATGATAGCTGAAAACCAAATTCCTAGTTGGAAGCCAAAAATAACTGAAGCTACGATTGCACCTAGAGCAATAAAACCACCAATTTTTAATATTCCACCCAAGAATGAAAAGTCTTTTTTACTGGTAAAAGCAGTAAAGGTGAGACCAGCCACCAAAGCAGCGGTCACCAACACAGAAGCAGAAATTGCACCTGGTGCTACTCTATCAGCCAAAGCAAATAAAGGTGCAAAAATGAGTGATTCAGCTAAAACATAAATGCCCAAACCCATTAATTGCTTTTGGTTGCTCTCGGCATTGTCAGCTAGATTGGTAGCAATCCAGCCTATCAACATAAAAGCTCCCATTACGGCTAGCCAGCCATAGGTACTACCGCCCAATGCCTTTAGCATGACCATACCTAAACCACTGGTAAAAAATACTGCTGACAAAACTGCAAATGCCAAGATGGCACCTGACAAATACAAATAAGTATTCTTAATAAATTCTGCACGCTGTGCGGCAGGGCTAAGCGATGAGCCAGCGATAGTATTGGTGTAGTCTGATGAGTTCATGGTCATAAAAAATAATGAGATGAAATAAATCCAAGCGACAGTATGTCACTTGGAATATTGAAATCGTATCAAGAAACAAAACAAAATCAAGTGAGGAATAACTTATGGGTACTTCTCTCTTAAATTTTAATCGACAAATCTCCAAAAAAACAAGAAAAAATACCCAAATTTACTATTTTATTATTTTTCTAATTCCGATCATTTTGAATAGGCTAGCTCACTAGCGACTCAATTGAGTTAACTCTTCGGGACTAAAACCGGCCTGCCTTCTTGCCGTTAAGTTAAAGGGGGGTTGTATTTTGGGTGCGTTGTATTGCAAGAGCAACTTCTCATAATGCTGCATAGGATGCAAATGTTGTTGCTGACATAAATGTCTATACCAATAGTTACCTACCGCTACATGTCCTATTTCATCGGCCAAAATTACATCTAAAATCGCTAATGCCTCTAGGGACCAAGGATTTTGTACCGACCTTAATTTAGCTTGAATAATAGGCGTTGCATCTAAGCCCCTTGCCTCAAGTGTGCGTGGTACCAAGGCCATACGAGCCAATACATCGTGTCGCGTTTTATGGCACATTTCCCATAAACCGTCATGCGCTGCAAAACTGCCATAATCCAAAGCAGGCTCACCCTCTTTAACAGGTAAGCTTTGCAAATGCCTTCTTAGCATTAAAAAATGCTTGGCTTCTTCGGCCGCTACTTGAGCCCAATCGTTGTAAAAAACAGCTGGCATATTGGGAAAACGCCAAATAGCATCTAGGGCTAAATTAATCGCATTAAACTCTATGTGACAAATCGCATGCATCATGGTGGCATGACCTTGTACATGATTTAAAACTCTTTTTGGCATGGCCCGTGGCGATAACAAAACCGGTTGACTAGGGCGCCCAGGCTCTACAATATCGGGCCAAACCCTTGAAGTATTTAAACTCAGGGCCATATAAGCTGGATTATCACCTGCCAATTGGAGTGCTTTTTCTGCTTTTTGGTCAATATCGACCAATAAAAAAATGTTTTTTGCTATTTCTCTTAATTCCATCCCTACAATTTAAAAGATTTTTAAGCAAAATTACTATACAGATGAAATTTTTCATCTAAATTGACTCTATTTTTATTCTTTCAAGCCTTCAAGGAGAAACACATCATGGCTTTGTATCAATTAGGTGAACTCACCCCAAAAGTCGCTAGTAACGCATGGATTGCCGAAAGTGCAGAAGTGATGGGTAACGTAGTGCTAGAAGAATTAGTCAGCATTTGGTTCAACGTGGTAGTCAGAGGCGATAGCGATCACATCCATATTGGCAAAGGCAGCAACATTCAAGATGGATCGGTTTTGCACACCGATACCGGAATTGGCTTGTATATTGGCGAGAATGTAACTGTAGGCCATCAAGTGATGTTACACGGTTGCACCATTGGTGACGGCTCTTTAATTGGTATTGGTGCGATTGTTTTAAACAAGGCCAAAATTGGTAAAAACTGCTTAGTGGGTGCTGGGTCTTTGGTCACAGAGGGCAAAGAATTTCCAGACGGTAGCATGATTATGGGCAGTCCAGCCAAAGTGGTGAAACAACTAAGCCCAGAACAAATTGAAGCCCTACAAGCCAGCGCCAAGCATTATCAAAATAATGCCAAACGCTACGCTTTAGAGCTCAAAAAACTTTAAAAAATTATTTACTTTATTATTATGTCCGAACTCCATCACTTTTTATTTGAAAACCTACCCGTTAGAGGCGTTGCAGTACGTCTTGATGACCCTTGGCAAGAAATCTTGGCGCGTCGTGCAGGCAATAGCAGCATGGGAGCTTATCCTGCACCTGTGGCCCAGTTATTAGGCGAAATGACGGCTGCTGCTTTGTTAATGCAAGCCAATGTTAAATTTAACGGTGCTTTGATTTTACAAATTATGGGTGATGGCCCCGTCAAACTAGCCGTTGTAGAAGTGCAATCGGATTTATCTGTCAGAAGCACTGCCACCGTAATTGGCGAGGTAGCAGAAAATGCAAACTTGGCGGATATGGTCAATATGAGTAATACTGGGCGTTGTGCCATCACCCTAGATCCTAAAGACCGCTTACCAGGCCAACAAGCTTATCAAGGGATTGTTCCCTTGTTTGACGACCAAGGCGTGCCTATCACGTCTTTTCAGCAAGTCATAGAGCACTACATGCTGCAATCAGAACAACTCGACACTACTATGGTGTTAGCTGCCAACAACCAAGTGGTTGCAGGCTTAATGGTGCAACGTTTGCCAGTAAAAGGCGAAAACAATTTAGAAGGCAGCCGTTACGGGCAAGCCAATGAAGATGAGATTGGTAAAAATGAAGAATACAACCGTATTGCTCATTTTGCAGCCAGTTTAAAACAAGAAGAGCTGCTTGGGCTAGATATTCCTACCATTTTGCATCGCTTATTTTGGGATGATCAACTACAAGAGTTTGAGCCTTACGTAGGCGAAAAAGCACCCAAATTTGCCTGTTCATGTAGCCGTGAACGAGTCAGCCGCATGATTAAAGGTTTGGGTCGTGAAGATGTAGAGTCTATTTTGGCCGAACAAAATCAAGTAGAGGTAGGTTGCGAGTTTTGTGGTCAACAATACCGTTTTGACCCAATTGATGCCGCCACGCTATTTACCAGCCTAGTCGATAGCAATGACCTACCCACTACCAAGCAATAAAGACAGCATTTTTGTGCCATAAATAATTGTATCTGTAAGTTTAAACAAGCAAATATCTTGTATATTCCCGCCAAGCACCTCTTGTTACTAACCGGATTTTTATTATGAGTATATCGGCCCCAGGAACACCTTACGGAACTTTGCCGGCCGCGTCTATGCCTGCAGCTCGAAAGCCTGTTAGCTTGCCACGCCTTGCGGAAATGCGGGCACGAGGTGAAAAAATCACCATGTTAACTGCTTACGATGCCACCTTTGCTGCCGTAGCCGATGCAGCTGGCGTAGAGTGTTTGTTAGTGGGTGACTCTTTAGGCATGGTGTGCCAAGGCTTATCTAGCACTGTAGGGGTAAGCCTAGAAAACATGGCCTATCACATGGAAAGTGTTTCTAGAGGTCTGCGCCGTAGTCAAGGTACAGCTTGGTTGTTAGCGGACCTGCCTTTTGGTACCTATCACGAGAGCAAAGAGCAGGCATTGCGCAATGCTGCAGTCCTGATGCGAGCAGGCGCTCATATGGTGAAGTTAGAAGGGGGTGGTTGGACCACCGAAACTGTTCACTTTTTAGTCGAAAGAGGCATACCAGTTTGTGCTCATTTGGGCTTAACACCACAAACTGTCCACTCTTTAGGTGGTTACCGTGTACAAGGCAAATCCGACTCTTCTGCACAAATTTTACGTGAACAAGCCATAGAACTAGAGCAAGCTGGGGCTTCGTTATTAGTGCTTGAGATGGTACCTGCCGATTTATCTGCCGAAATTACCAACACCTTAAAAACCTGTCATACCATTGGCATTGGTGCAGGTAATGGCACAGCAGGACAAGTCTTGGTGTTACACGATATGTTAGGTGTTAACCTAGGCAAAAATGCCAAATTTGTCCGCAACTTTATGCAGGGTCAAGAAAGTGTTCAAGCCGCTTTTGAAGCCTATGTAAAAGCAGTGAAAGAGGGTAGCTTCCCAGACAACACCATTCACGCTTGGTAAGACAAAATTGGTCGTTTAGTAAAATAAGTTATTCAGAATTCACTTATTTTATTTTGCCCAACTACTCTATTTTTTAAATTCCTAACAACAAAAAATATTTTTTGTTGTTCTTTGATTTTCTTCTTGAAATTATGCAAATTGCCTACACCCTTGCCGAATTAAGGCAATACCTTGCTCCTTTTAATCATCCTGCATTTGTGCCTACCATGGGTAATTTGCACGATGGGCATTTGGCTTTAATCAAGCAAGGAAAACCATTAGGTGACGTAACGATTTCTAGCATTTTTGTGAACCGTTTGCAGTTTGGCCCCAACGAAGATTTTGACAGCTACCCTCGCACCTTTGAAGCTGACTGCGAAAAACTACGCCTTGCAGGTTGCGACATTTTGTTTGCCCCTTCTGAAAAAGAACTCTACCCAGAACCTCAAGTCATGAAGGTGCACCCGCCTGCTGAAATTGCCGATATTTTAGAAGGCCATTACCGCCCCGGTTTTTTTATTGGTGTGTGCACCGTGGTCATGAAATTATTTCAATGTGTTTTCTCAGAAGCCAAAGGACACAGAACCGCCCTGTTTGGTAAAAAAGACTATCAACAACTCATGGTCATTAAACGCATGGTGAGCCAAATGGCCATGCCTATACAAATAGTAGGTGGCGAGACCCAACGCTCCGATAAAGGCCTCGCCTTAAGCTCTAGAAACGGCTATTTAAGCCCCGAACAACTTGAAGAAGCTTTGTTATTGTCTAGAGTCTTAAAAGAGCTCGCCGCTGATTATCTAGCTTGCGGCCAAGACAATGAGCAACTTGAAATATTAGAAAAAAATGCCATTAGCAAAATGCGTCAAAACGGCTGGCAACCCGACTACCTCACCGTAAGACGCCAACAAGACCTCCAACTTGCCAAACCTGGCGATAGTTTGGTGGTATTAGGAGCCGCCCGAATTGGCAGCACCCGCTTAATTGATAATTTTGAAGTTGAGAATATTTGAGTGGTAGATCAAAGGTAAGAATTAGTTATTTGAAGGTCTTGAGTCATGGCTAAGCCCATGAATTGCAACAATACCACCCAATACATGAATCACTTTTAAAACATGGCCTAAGCTTAATGTAGGTTTTCCTGCTTCTAAATCCACCATAAATCTTAAGCCCACACCCGCTGCTAAAGCTAATTCAGATTGAGTGAGACCCATTTTTTTCTTGCTTTTTTAAGTTCTATGCCAAGTTGCTGGGTTGTTGAAATAGAAGTCATGTGTTGTGTTTATTTGTACGAATAATGAAGAAATAACTTACCATTGCAAAATATTTTCACGATCGGGAAAATAACGACGGAATTCACATTTTTACTACAAAATATTCCCGCTCGGGGTAAAAATTTTATTGATTCTATAATTAGAATAAAAATCATCGACAGCTTTAATTTTGACAGGAAAAATTAAAGGCAACTAGATAGTTAGCATGTAATTGCTTCGAGATGCTAAAAAACAAAACTAGAAATTCCTCTTCTCAGCATTTTTTCTAAATGGCAAATGATATCTTTGAGAGATACAGAAATGCAGATAAAAAAGAATAACCAACAGTATTGATATTGAACTCACCAAAGAAAGTGTGATCGACGCAAGATTTGAACTTGATAATACGCAGTTACATTTAAAAATGCAAAGCATAACCATTACCAATTGGAAACAACCGACCACCAATTGATTATAAGCAAAGATATGGATCTGTAATGATGAAAATATCAGTTAATGAAGTGAGCGTCTTAACTGGCCTACAAAATGAGGTCACTTCAGCCAAGGGGGAGTTAGAGGGGGTTGCCTACTCCACTCAATACCCGCTTAACACCGGGGACGAGAATAAGCAATTCAGTTATGCCTTTTATGGCTCGGTATATGTGTTCAAGTCCTTTGGTCCCAAGGCAAGCGCGAGTCAAGTAAAGCCAAATGATGCTATAACTATTTTAGATATCATCACTTTACACATAAAAATCTAAGTCTAAAAAACTTCCTGACTCGTGCTGAAATATTCCACCTCAACAATACTCAATTCCAAAATTTCTCGCTTGCCATCCACCATTTATATCAATGGTCTTTATTTACTGATTTGTAACTTTTCTAATCCGAGCATAAGGCGGTGAACGAAAAAATTACCTAGTGTGATGTCCATTCAAATTTCTAAGCCGCACGTATGGCGGTAAACAAAATAAATAATGGCTATCGCCAATGTCATTATTTCTAAGCCGCACGTATGACGGTAAAGAACAACATTCTCTCATAAATTCTTTTATATCAATGCTTTACAAGAAATTTTATTAATTTAACTTCATTTATTTTAAGGCAGACTATGTCTTTGATTTTAAACAGTATTTTCCTCTACTATTTTTTTGAAGGTATCAAAAAGTTTATCTAGCAAGTTTTCTTGGTAGCAACTATCTATTAACCAATATCTAAAATCTTGATCCGACTTATTTTTGCTGCCTAAAAGAAAAGCACTTGGCATAACAATGGCATCCTTAAATAAATCTGCCACATCAAATACCAATGCACCTCTCCTAGTTTTTCCATGTAACACTGGAAATGCATAAGAGATACCCAGTGTGGTTAAAACAACTGATGCATATCCATACGCAATGTAATTACCATGATCTAAAAAACTATTAATTAACTCTGGTTTTGAAGATGAAGACCTTTGCCCGTCTTGCCTAGTAAAGTTGTCAATTTTAAAATGTTTTGCTAGTGTTGCCTACAAACCTTTTGCCCATTCTGCTTCCGTTAATAATAACTCGGTTGTGTTGCTGGCTTTTTCAACTCTGCTTGCAAAACGGGAAATCATGTGTTCGCTTGGAACAATCCCAATTGTTATTTCCCACGCTAGAGACACTCAAATAGCGCTATTAGTTCAAATCTACTCATTGGACCCAACACTTCAAGCCCCCTCACTTGAACCACTTCCTGACCCCATCTGAGCCACATAAATGGCCGTCATTAAATCAAGGTGTGCACCGCCACCTGATTTAAAAAGGGTAATTTGTTGGGCAGAAGTTCGACCTGGTTTTTGTTGGCTACACAATTCAAATAAATCGGCAGCTACTTGGTCGGCACTAAAAACTCCATTGGCAATAGGCTGGGTTAAATCGCCAGCACAATCTATGGTAAACCAACGGCTATCCACATACACACTTGATCGCTGTATGGCTAGATCATCTACTTCACGCATTTGAGGAGTGTAAGAACCGACTAAATCTAAATGTTGTCCGGCTTGCAACCATGCCCCCTTCACCAATGGTTCATAACTGTTGGTAGCACAACAAATAATATCTGCTTGATGCACTGAAGTTGATAAATCTTCAGTGGCTGCTATTTGCAAATTGCTCGCTAACTCTTGAGTTAAGTTGTGGGCCAATAAAACTGCTTTGGAATGGGTTCTGTTCCAAATAATAATTCGCTTAATATGAGGCCTAATAGCTAAGTAGGCTTTGATTAAATAAGGGGCTAATTGCCCTGCCCCGACCATTAAAAAAGTACTAACGTCCTGCCTTGCTAAATAATCAGCCCCCAACGCAGAATCGGCAGCGGTTTTCCAATAAGTTAATTCAGTACCATCTAATAATGCTTTTACCGAGCCATTTTGGCCACTCATTAATACATATAAAGCTTGCACCGAGGGATGGTGTTGGTTGTCTGGAAAAACCGTTACCAACTTGGTTCCAATATCGCCACCTTTTTGCCAAGCGGGCCAAACCAATAAATTATTTTGCACTCCGTTGGCATTACTTTGTTGCAACAAAGCTCTCTCTACCAAAGCAGGGGCTTGGCAATGCGACTGCCGAAAATGTTCAATAAGAGGCTTAAAAAACAAAACTTCAGCCATTTGTTGGGCACTATAAAAAGGTGGATTCATGAATAAGCTTTATTAAAGTTTTTGTGCTAGCGCTCGGCCTTCATAAATGGCTTGTACGGCTAAGCGAGGAGCACAAGCATCACCAATAATGTGATGAGCCATGCCAAGTTGATGCAGCTCTATGGAAAGAGCGTTTTCAGCCGAATTAGTAGTGGCTAAGACCAAAGAGTCAGCTTCTAGAGTTTGTTCGCTGGCATCTAATAAATTGCGAACCATCGCATGATCTTGATGCCATGACAAAACTGCTGATTCGGTTAACCAGCTAACGCCTAATTTTTTAAGTCGAGCACGTAAGGCACCATCGCCTGCTGTACGTTGCAACCAAAAGCCAACCATTGGCCAAGCCGTAATAATTTGAACACTATGGCCTTTTTCTGCCATGGCCCATGCAGTTCCAGCACCGCGCCAATCACCAGTGTCATCAATTAACAAGACCTTTTTGCCCAGTTTGGCCCTTAGTCCCATTACATCTTCTACTGACCAAACATTGGCTAATTCAACCCCTGGCAAAATAGCTTGACCCGGTAGTTGCCTTTGAAAACCAGTACCAGAGGGCTGAGATCCTGTGGCCAGCACCAACTCATCGGCAGCAAAATTTTTTAATTCATCGGCATCGACTGGGCAATTGAGTTGTAAATCGACTCCCAATCGAGCCAACTGTCTTTCATACCAATCTAATAACTCAATAATTTGTGATCGTCTGGGTTGCAAACCAGCTAATCGCCATGCACCACCGATTTGTGGTGCAGCTTCTAAAAGAGTGACCTGATGACCCCGCTCTGCCGCTACACGAGCAAGCTCTAAACCAGCAGGACCAGCCCCCACCACGACAATTTTTTTTGGCTTATGACTTGGCTCAAAACTATCACCACCCCATTCAAACTCTCTGCCCGCTGATGGATTGACTAAGCATGAAATCCAATAGTCACGTGACCTTCTGCCCCAGCACATTTGATTGCATGAAATACACCCTCTCACATCTTCTGCACGTCCTGCTTTGGCTTTATTGGCTAAATGCGGATCGGCAATTTGCCCGCGCACAATACTGATTAAATCGGCTTGACCAGAAGCCACTGCATAGTCTGCATTTTCAGGTGTACGGATATGACTTTCTGCTTGAACCAAGGCATGTTGAACCACTTGTTTAAGCGCTTGAGCCAGTGGTGCACCTAATTTGTCGGCAAACTGAAAAGTCGGCATGAGTTCAGCAAAATTAAAATAGCCACCAGTGCCGCAACTAATATAGTCAATTAAATGACGTTGATCTAGCCAATCCACTATTTCACATAAAGCATCTAGTTTTAAGGCAACTTCCACCCCAGTATCGACACTGGCATTTAAACCAATAATAAAATCATCGCCTACCAACGCTCTGGTTCGCTTGATAATTTCTACAGTGAATCGCAAGCGATTTTCTAGACACCCGCCCCATTGATCAGTACGCCGATTACTCCAAGGCAACCAAAATTGTTCGATTAAACCGTTATACGCACCAAATAATTCAATACCATCAAATCCTGATTTTTTTGCTCGTAATGCGGCACTTGCAAAACTATCAATAATGATTTGGATTTCTGCTTCAGTCATCTCATGACTGCCATCTGCATCATGATAAGAGGGTAAACCAGAGGGTGACCAATTGGCTTGGTAGGAGTTATCAAAATCACCGTGTTGACCGACATGATACAGTTGCTGAATCATGACAGCACCTTCGGCTTGGCATGCTTGGGTAATGGCTAATAGAGGTTCAATAATCGCATCGTCTTGAGCTCGCATATTGCCTCGGGTCAATACCGCTGTTGCATGAACGGGCACAGGCTCCACTACTATCATGGCGGCCCCACCTTTGGCTCGTTCTAGGTAATAAGCTGCATGGCGAGCACCAGGTAAACCTTGCTCGGCCATATTGGCCGTATGTGCACCAAATACCACTCTGTTTTTAAGTGTTTTATGACGCAGTTGAATAGGATTAAAAAGATGGGAGAAATGGCCACTCATTGTAAAACTCCTTAACAAATTAACTTCTAAAAAATACTAACTTGAGCAAACATTAAAAAATCGTGAAAAGCGACGCCAACAAAATTAATTACGACACAATTTTGACATGTATATTTTTAGATAATAGGAGGTATTAATTATGTTGATGGATAGCTCAAAAAATAAGCATTCGACACTCCAAAGACATCTATTCTTTGCTTCCTTTTGTTGTATAAATTGACGGTATAAATGCGTCAAGCAATAAAAAAACCAGCACCACAAGGTACTGGTTTTAAAAGATGATGCTATTGTAAAAATATTCCTGGAATGCTTATTAACTTGGCCTCTTCATCACACAACTACTAGGCATTTGCGCCTGGTTTGCATTTAATTTATACAAAACCTTAAAACCATAACCAGAACCCTCTACATCGTATTTAACGCCGGGTGTACCTGCCTTTTCCATCACACCTACCATTAAAGGTTGTTGCAATTGATGATCTTGGGCTCGCATAGAAGCGACTTGACCCGCAAATTGCAATTGTGT
>JALQUL010000271.1 GCA_023260735.1 Limnohabitans sp.
AGGGCGCCGATGCTAAGGGCAAAGCAGAAGCCGAAGAAGGCAACCGCACGGGCGGGCGCGCGGTAGCGGTCGCCCTCGAACAGCATGAACATGAACAGGAACCCGATCAGACCGAAGCCGATCGCCGAACCGCCATGCAGCAGGATTTGTACTTTATGAGAAAAGCCCTAGGGCAGTCACTATTGAACGTGCAGCTGCGCTTTGCCAATTATTACCGCCCTTTGTTTGTCCGGTTTTATTGTTTGTCAATGCATCCACAGAACAGGTAAAACAGGCTATTAAACTCATTCCAACTGCTTTATTGCAGTTTCACGGCGATGAAGATGCAGCCTACTGTGAGCAATTCCATCACCCATTTTTGAAAGCGGCTCGTATTCCTGTGGGGCCTACAGGTGCTGATTTTAATTGGTCAGGTTTTTTTAATGAGTTTGCGAAGGCCAAAGGTATTTTGTTAGATTCTTATTCAGATGCCTATGGCGGTAGTGGTCATCATTTTGACTGGCAATTGATACCCCAAAAACTCAGTTTGCCTGTGGTGTTGGGTGGCGGCTTAAATCTTGAAAACGTGCAATCGGCAATGGAAATTTTGCATACCAAAAATATTGCTTTTTCACTTGATGTGAGTTCTGGAGTTGAACTCGCTAAAGGTATAAAAGACAGTCAGAAAATGGCATTGTTTTTAAAACAAGTACGTAGCATAGCCTCTAGTTTTGATACAAAATGAAAAATTGAGAAATCTTCGCTTTTCATCAATATGGCTCTACAATTAGCATGGATCAACAAATCTGAAGTAAAACTCAAAACTTGCAGACCTGATGCAGATTGGAATTAGATATTAGGCTGGTTTTAAAGCCATAGTCATTACTATGAGTAAAAAACCAAAAAATAATCTGTCCAAGTCTGCACCATGAATATAGAGAGGAGTTTTATGTCACGTTCTTCAGTAAGCCTGCAACATCATTAAAAATGGTATGCAGGGTGCAGATCAAAATAGATTCTTAGGCCCATCAATCACCCATAGTCAACACTATGAAAAATCCCATGTATTTATTATTCTTAGCCTGTGCCATGAATGCTATTAAAAACGATGTAATAAGCTAATTTCGTAATCAATTGCCAATTTAAAGCTAATAAGCTATTAAGTATTCAAATCTTAATTTGAATTGTATTTACCCCTGATTACAGGCGCTACTTAATGACCCATCGGGTAAATTGTTTTATACTCATTTGACTCGAGCAAATAAGGAGAAAAATATGTCTTGGTTAGAAAAACTACTTCCACCCAAAATCAAACCCAGCGACCCGGCCGAGCGTCGTGGCGTACCTGAAGGTCTTTGGGTTAAATGCCCTTCTTGTGAATCAGTTTTATATAAAACCGATCTCGAACAAAATCAAAATGTATGTCCTACCTGCAGCCATCATATGCGAATTGGCGCTCGCGCAAGGCTAGATAATTTCCTAGATGCGCAAGGCCGTTACGAAATTGGTCAAGAAGTGTTGCCAATTGACCCACTTAAATTTAAAGACAGTCGCAAGTACCCAGAACGCCTTAAAGAAGCCCTTGAACACACCGGTGAGACCGATGCTTTAGTGGTTATGGGTGGTAGTGTTATGGGCATTGAACTTGTCGCCGCCTGCTTTGAATTCGAATTCATGGGCGGTAGTATGGGCTCTGTGGTGGGTGAACGCTTTGCCCGAGGTGTTGAAACTGCCATCGAACAAAAAGTACCTTTTATTTGTTTTACCGCCACTGGTGGTGCACGTATGCAAGAGGGTTTATTAAGCCTTATGCAAATGGCTAAAACCAATGCTGCTTTAACCCGCTTGGCTAAAAAAGGCCTACCTTACATAAGCGTACTTACCGACCCCACTATGGGTGGTGTCAGTGCTGGTTTTGCTTTTGTCGGTGATATTGTGATTGCCGAACCTAAAGCACTTATTGGTTTTGCCGGCCCTAGAGTCATTGAATCTACGGTGCGAGTCACTTTGCCTGAAGGCTTCCAGCGCTCTGAGTTTTTACTCGAAAAAGGTGCTGTTGACTTTATTAGCGACCGTCGTGAATTACGCAAAAATATTGCCTCTTCCTTGGCAATGTTGCAAAAACAAAGTGCAGAATCGATAAACGAATAAGCTAGCAATTAGCTTAGCTTTGCGCCAAACTATTATTGAACTTCCCACCGCTTAATAAAAAAACCACCCTACTTAGGGTGGTTTTTTATTTTTACAATGTATTTTAAATTAAGCCATATAAGAGGATTAAGGTAATAACTCCAAGGCTGCCATATAAGGTGCTGAAACCATTAGACTATCCCAATCTAGGTGGCTACTAGTGGGCATTAATGAAAATCGCCTTTCTTCACTAGCTTCATTAGGTAGCCATAAGCCTTTAGCCAAGGCATCGGACATACCATCTAAAGCAGCATCTAGTTCGTGTCCATCTTTGAGACTTTGGTTACACACTAACACCATATCACAACCTGCGTTTAAGGCTTGAGTGGCAGCTTGCGCAAAGCTTAATTGCTCACCATTTAAGACCCTAGCAGCGGCCATACTTAAATCATCACTAAAAATTGCACCTGTAAAAGCCAATTTTCCACGCAAAATATCTTGTATCCATTTGCTTGAAAAACCAGCTGGTTTTTTATCAACTTTAGAATAAATCACATGGGCTGGCATGACACTAGTTAAGCTGCTACTTAGCCAAAAATAAGGCATGGCGTCGGTACTTAAAATTTGGCTAAGACTGCGTTTATCTACTGGCATTTCGGTGTGTGAGTCGGCGCCTACAAATCCATGGCCAGGAAAATGTTTGGCGCAGTGAGCCATACCCGCTTGCAATAAACCCATCATGACACTTTTTGCCAAAGCGCTTACTACTTTAGGATCAGAATGAAATGCCCTATTTCCAATCACTTGGCTATTGCCGTAGTTCAAATCAAGCACGGGAGTAAAACTGAAATCAACACCACAAGCCCTTAATTCTGAGGCCAATACATAACCGCACGCGGTGGCTATATTCATGGCGGCAAGTGCTCCAGTATTGGCATGAATTTTGGTGCCAGTCGGCTCTTTCATCCAAATCTCACCTAACTGACCCATAGCCGGTAAATGGGTGAAGCCATCAGTTTTAAAACGTTGCACTCGGCCTCCCTCATGATCGACTGTAATGAGGAGATCGGGACGAATTTTTTTCACGGCCTGGCATAAACTTTGAATTTGCAAACGGCTTTGAAAATTACGCCCAAATAAAATCACTCCTCCCACTAAGGGATGTAATAAACGACGCTCATCGGCAGCAGTGAGTTCATATCCGGCAACATCAATAATAAGAGGGCTATGCGTGGTCATAATGCACTTTCTATGCTATTTTTTGAAAGAGGACAATTAATTGGAGACGGGTAAATTAGGCACTTTTTCAGCCACTACAAAACTAATTAACATTTTGCCCTCGTCGCTTAAACTGGTGTGAAAAACCAATTCTTTTTGTTGAATATAAACAGCTA
>JALQUL010000307.1 GCA_023260735.1 Limnohabitans sp.
CTACTTGCCCATCAGGGGTAGATTACGGCCATCTTATTGATATTGGTAAACAATTAGTCGAAGAGCAAGTGCCAAGGGCCACGCCAGAAAAAGCGGTGCGTTGGTTGTTAAAAGAAGGGCTCAATTCAAGTTGGTTTGCGCCAGCCATGAAAATGGGCCAAGCGGTAAGGTCTTTATTGCCACAAAAATTACAAAATAAAGTGCCTACTAAACAAGAGTCGGGTCAGTGGCCTCGCTATCCTAAAACAGGTCATGCGTTTAAAGTGCTCATGTTAGAGGGTTGTGTTCAACCCTCTATGATGCCCAATATTAATACTGCAACTGCTAGAGTTTTAGATAAGGCTGGCATTGAAGTGATTCGTGAACCCAATGCGGCTTGTTGTGGGGCGATTAAATTGCATTTAAATGATGGTAGCTCGGCCAAAGATCAAATGCGTGCCAATATTGATGCTTGGTGGCCTTGGTTAGAGCCACAATTACAAGCCAATGCAGTGCAAGCGATTGTGATGAATGCCTCGGGTTGTGGTGCAACCGTTAAAGAATATGCTTATCACTTAAAAGACGACCCACTTTACGCCGAAAAAGCAGCCACAATTAGTGCTTTAAGCATCGATTTAATCGAACTTTTACCCAAAATGTTAGATGCTTTAAGGCCTTTGTTATTGGGCCATCCTTTAATTGCTAAATATCCGTTGGTGTTTCATCCACCGTGTACCTTGCAGCATGCCCAAAAAATAAATGGTGGCCTAGAACAGGCTTTAGGTCATTTAGGTTTTAACGTACGAGTCGCAAGCAACGAGTCGCATTTATGTTGTGGTTCTGCTGGTACTTATTCTGTTTTACAACCTGATTTAGCCTTGCAATTGCGCGACCGAAAACTCAAAAACATTGCGATTCAAGCTGATGAAACTTTGGTTTCGGCTAATATCGGTTGCATTACCCATTTACAAAGTGGCACCTCTAGTTCGGTAAGGCACTGGGTAGAAGTAATAGATGAGATCTTAACTTCGCCTGTTTAACTCTGTAAGCTTTGGTGTATTTTTAAAATACACCAAGGGATTATTTCGAAGTAAAATGGTTATCAAATTTATTGTATAGAGACACCCATTTTTAAAATTCAACCGATCAAAATATGATGAAACAATCCAAATTCTTATTGATGACACTTTTAACTACTTTGGTTTTAAGTGCTTGTGGTGGCAATCCAGATGACGCTTTACCTGGAGACACCTCTACTGACCCCATAGCTCCTTTTATTGGCTCATGGGAGTCCGAGTGTTATTCAGATAACGGCGCATCGGCTCGGTTATATGCCGATTTTTCGAAAGTATCACCTACGGGCTTTACCGGTAAAATCACTGGTTTTGCTTATGCTGGCACCTCCTGCTCTGGTCCTTCAGTTAAAAATAAAGATGTACTCACTAATATGTCAATGGCTATTGCGGGCACTAAAACAGTCGAGGGTGTACAAGCGACTTTGTTTAACGGTACCTCTGACCAAGGCGTTGGTAAAACTATTTTATATAGCGCAGGTTCAACTTTAAAAGTGGGTGACGATAAATCTGCCAAAGATGCTGCTGGTTATCCTTCTGCTTTTTATACCTATACTTTTAATCGACGCTAATTTCTAAATTTTTCAACTCTCAAAACCCTTGATAATGCGATTAGCATCAAGGGTTTTTTTATTCAACAGCGATTATAAAAATGAGTCAGCCCCCTATTCAATCTCATGAATTGCAGTTAAATAAAGAGGCACCCATGGCAGCATGGCGACTTCAAATTTATCGCATTATTTTTGAGTCCGATACCAAAATAGGCCAGCAATTTGATCAGTGCTTGATAGTACTTATTTTGTTAAGTGTAACAGTTGTAATAGCTGATAGTGTCGAGTTGATTAACCTGCAAATGGGTAAATACTTTACCGTTCTTGAATGGTTTTTTACGATAGTTTTTACCTTTGAATATATAGCTCGATTGATCTGCGTTAGAAACCCTTTGCGTTACGCATTTAGTTTTTTTGGCATAGTAGATTTATTGTCTTTGTTGCCCACCTATATTGCTTTGTTTGTTCCTGAAGCCCATGCTTTAATAGATGTTAGAGCCTTAAGACTTTTAAGAATTTTTAGAATTTTTAGACTCACTGCTTTTATTAATGAATATTTATCATTGGGACGTGCTTTAAAAGCCAGTGCTAGAAAAATCATGATTTTTTTATCGGTGGTTTTAATGATTGTACTTATTTTAGGTACCTTGTTATATGTAATAGAGGGGCCAGAGTACGGTTTTACCAGCATACCGACCTCTATTTATTGGGCTATTACCACCATTACTACAGTAGGTTATGGTGATATTGCACCTAAAACGGATTTAGGCCGATTTATTGCATCGGTAATTATGCTCTTAGGGTGGGGCACTTTAGCAGTTCCAACTGGAATTGTTAGTACTGAAATGGCGATTGAAAGAATGCGCCCGCTAAGCACTCCGATTACACAAACCTGTCAAAATTGTTTAACCGAAGGCCACGATTTAGATGCTCAATTCTGTAAATATTGTGGTTATGAAATAGAGGTTTCTCCTCTCCATCAAGCACCTCAAAAAGTTTCTAAGTCCTAGCACAAGCTAATCCTCGGTCTTGGGTTGAGTTTTCAATATATTTGAAGCTGGAGTTCAATTACACAGCTTCAATATTGAGTGCAATATCGGCTAAGGGATCTGCAGCAATATATCGGGCCACATAAGCACCAGTAAAGTCTCTAGGCACAGCAATCCAAACCACATGACCACTGCCTGCAGCACTATTCACTGTTTCGCCTTGATTGTTTTGCATGCTTTCGATTGGCATATCAAAATTGCCTGCAGGATGAATAATTTCCACCCAATCACCCACCGAAAACTTGTTCTTTGCTTCTATTTGCACCATTTTTTTGTTTGCATCATAGGCCATTACATCACCTACATATATGCTACGACCGGACTCAGAAAAGCCACGTAAATAGTTTTGGGTCGCTTCTGGCGTGTGACGTTGAAAAAAGCCAGAGGTATAACCACGATTGGCGAGGCCCTCCAACTGTCCTAATAAAGCAGGGTTCAGCTCTTTACCTGCCACGGCATCATTGATAGCTTGACGATAAGCTTGAGCAGTGCGAGCCACATAATAAGGACTTTTTGTGCGCCCTTCTATTTTTAAAGAATCCACACCAATTTCAACTAAACGTTTGACATGTTCAATGGCACGTAAATCTTTGGAGTTCATGACGTAGGTGCCGTGCTCATCTTCTTCTATGGGCATATAACTACCCTCACGTTGAGACTCTTCGATTAAGTAAACATCACCGCTGGCATCTTCGGTTGCTGGCTTGACTTTATAGTCCCAACGACAAGAGTTGGTGCAAGTGCCTTGGTTGGCATCACGGTGATTAAAATAACCTGACAATAAACAGCGGCCAGAATAAGCAATACATAAAGCACCATGCACAAATACTTCTAGCTCGGTATCGGGGCAGTCTTGGCGAATTTGCTCGACTTGTTCAAGCGATAATTCACGTGACAAAATTACTCGGCTTACCCCCACGGTTTTCCAAAAACGTACCGCAGCGGCGTTGACTGTATTGGCTTGCACCGATAAATGAATTTCCATATCGGGCCATGCTTCACGGGCCATCATGATTAAACCAGGGTCAGACATAATCATCGCGTCTGGTTTGAGGGCCACTACTGGCTCCATATTTTTAATATAGTGCTTGATTTTGTTACCATGCGGAAAAATATTAGACACCAAATAAAACTTATGACCCAAAGCATGGGTGGTTTCAATGCCCTCACGCAATACTTCTAAATCACCAAAGTCATTGTTTCGAACGCGTAAAGAGTAACGGGGTTGCCCAGCATAAACTGCAGTCGCGCCAAAATCTAAGGCGGTTTTTAGCATTTTTAAAGAGCCTGCAGGTGCGAGTAATTCAGGGGTTTTAATAATAGACATAGAGCAAAATACGACAGAGGCGTTTAAAAGAGTATTATTTCAACTCAATAAGTGGTACAAAAAACACTTATAAAAGGGATAAAAACAGGAATTAACCCTATTAGTAGTAGTGTTTATTTTACCGCTTCGCTTTTGTATTTTTTACTAGATCAGCACTTTTAAGGCTTTTTTTGAGTTTTTGCGGCTTTTTTGAAGCATGAAATGCCAAGGCAGCATCTAGTGCCTTGAAGGCCCAGTCCCGCATTTCATCAATTGATTCCATGGCAGCCTCTGGGGCGGAAAAATAATGCAATGATTTTGCCGATCTAACACCGTCTTTTACCGTGGAGTAAACAAAGGGCTGACAGCCTGCCTTGATAAAATCATGTTCGCTATTGGCATTGGTTTTTAACCACAGCTGATCACCATTGCCGGTATTAGCCACTAAGCCAATATTCATACTATCCACTGAAATACCAAAGCCGCCAAACATTTTGCGGCTTTTGCAAGTGCCCACAGAAGATAGCAATTCGCAACAGTAATTGGCAAAATCTGTACTAGAGGACATGATGAGTAAAACCAATAACTATTGGTCTATCGATTGGGCTAAGGTGATTTGGGTTCTATTGATGTATCTGATTCATTATTAACAGTGGGTTCAATCATCTCGATATCCATTTCACAATTAATAATCATTTCTCCATCACTGCAAGTCCAACCATTATCGAGAAGATCTAAGTAGGAGTTGCCTTCTTCGAAAAATTCCTCTAACCACTCACAAGTTTCTTCATCACAGTCATCAGTGTCATGATCTTCCCAGC
>JALQUL010000001.1 GCA_023260735.1 Limnohabitans sp.
CACGAGCAACACTCAATTGGCTTAGCCCTATACAAGCGTTCAAAAATACAATGAAATTAATAACCGAAAAACAAGGTAGTACAATTCAATAAGATTTAAATTCATTGCACTTCAGATTTGAGAACGCCAGTCTTTTTATTAATTAGCTTAATTTTAATTTTGGTAAAAATTGAGCGTAATTTACGATTCATTAGAATTGAACCTAAGGTCGAACTTTAGTACTTTATTTTTTACATTTAACTTTGAATATGAGTAAGGGCTTCTAATAGAAGTCCTTTTTTATTTTCAAGCAGTTAGTCTTAAAAAATTAATATGTACAGCACTCTTACCTACTGGTTCATTGTTTAAAAGCTAGATTTTTCTAGATGAAATTTTATTTAGTTATTAAAAGTTTCTTAGCTTAAAATAATTCATATTAAGGATACAAAATTTTTAAGGAGGTACCTGTATGACTTTTCAAGCCTATATTGACAACATCAAAGCTAAAACAGGAAAAACACCTGCTGACTTTAAAAACCTAGCCGAAGCAAAAGGATTTTTAGCCAATGGAGTAATAGTTAAAACCGTAAAAGCCACCGAAATTACCGATTGGTTGAAAGCAGAATTTGAATTGGGCCATGGTCATGCAATGGCTATATACGCTACTTTTAAGGGTAAAAGTTAAAGTTTATAAATAGCGATTGGGTGGCTAGTATTTACTACTCTTGTTATTTATTGGGCAAGCGTCGCAGATTCAGTAAATTACCTGCCAAGATCAATCCTGTACCCAGCACCATTAATAGGTCAATGCGCTCGGCGTAAATAGCCCAACCCGCCAAAGCGGTTAAAGGCACGCGTAAAAAATCCATTGGCACAATAACGGTTGCTTGTGCGTGTCGCATAGCTCGGGCCATGCAGTAATGCGAGAATGTGCCACAAAAGGCAATCACCACTAACCAGCCCCATACGGCTACTGACGGCCAGTGCCAAACTGATAACGCTGGCAATAAGCCCAGCATCGACTGAATGATTAACATCCAAAACATGATTTTAGTAGCATCTTCTGTTTGAGTAGCTAACTTCACCAGTGTGACGGAGACGGCAAAACCCACCGCTGAGGCTAATGCAATCAATTGACCTGGACTCACTCCCGCATCGGCAGGGCGAACGATTAAAAACACACCCGCCACTCCTAAGGCCACCGCAGCTACTTTCCACCGGTGAAGTGGCTCTGCTAAAAAAGCCGCTGCTAACAACAAGGTCCAGATAGGCATAGTGAACTCTAGCGCCACTAACTGCGCTAAAGGAATCATGGTGAGGGCAAGCAACCATGCATATTGTGCTAAATAATGCACCATATTACGCGCAAGGTGCAAAAAAGGCCTAGCCGTACGCATAGCACGCCAACCACCAGCGGTCCAAATTAAGGGGGAAAGTAATAACAGACCAATCAGCGATCTCACCTCCATAATCTGAAATACATTTAATTCGCGCGTAGCCTGCCTGCCAGCTACCGCCATGACCACCATTAGGGTCAACCAACCTAACATCCAGGGGACTGCCTTAGTGGCAGACTGTGGCTTTACTACTGGCTGCTGGGCTAAAGCCTCTGTTGGTGATGCTAGGGGTGTTTTCATGTAATACTGTGATGAGTGTGCTACAGTTTACTACCGAAGTATAGTAAGCGTCTAGAGCTAGCCCACTCATCTTTGAAGTTGGAAGTTAGAAACTTCAAGCTTTTAGTTACTCACTTGAATTTGGGTTAGCACAAAGGCGCCACTGATTTTTTCAGCAACTACATCTGCTATATAATCAATAACATTTGTTAATGATTTAGCCAATTCCACTTTATTAGGTTTTTCTCCAGATGTAGATGTTTCTGAAGGTTCTTCACCAGTTGGTTTTTCTTCACCAGTTGGTTTTTCTTCAACTTTTTGTTCTTCGCCAATTAGTTGTTCTTCACCTGTAGTTTCTCCTGTAACATCAGTTGATTGAATTGGAACACTCTCAAGGCCTTCACTAGAAGTATCAGTTGTTTTTGTAACTGGTTCTTCAGCATTAAATATATTTTCAGTTGGTTTAATTGGAACATTCTGTAGACCTTCACTAGAAGTATCAATAGCATTATTTACAGGTTGAACGTTTTTTTCGGCA
>JALQUL010000036.1 GCA_023260735.1 Limnohabitans sp.
AAAAAGAACAGATATAAACCCAAAGGTATTGCAAAGACTTCTTATCTTAACAGCCAACTGCCCCTATTTATTTTTTTCGGGCAATTTATAACAATCCAGCTTCTATTTTACAACTTCCCTATCTAATGTCACTTGATATGCATAAAAATCAATCACTAGAAAGTGCAAATTTTGCCGATTTGCCAAAAATATTCAAATTAAACAATGACTTGGCCAGTATTGAAATCACTCGATACGGTGGTCAATTAATATCCTACATACCCAAAAACCAAAAAGACTTATTTTGGCTTTCCAATCAAATAAGTCCACCTCCTGCTGCTATAAGAGGCGGAGTACCTATTTGTTGGCCATGGTTTGCCAAACAGGGTATAGCAAGCCATTTCCCTCAACATGGACCCGTACGAAATATGCCGTGGAAAGTACTGGAGTCCTATCAGTCACCCCAAAAGTCAACTATAAGTTTGACTCCGGAATGGAACGAAAAAGCGACAGGATTAAGTAACAATGAGATTGCTAGCATTCAAAACAGTAAAGCAATCATTCGTGAAGCACTCGGTGTTGAATGGAGTGAGCTAGATTGCATACAAACGATAGAATTAACAGATAGGCTAAAGCAATCAATTAAAACTAAAAACAATAGCGCAAAATCAATCGGTGTAACGCAAGCTTTGCATAGTTATTTTGCTGTGGCTGATGTCATGAATTGTTCTATTAAAGGTTTAGACAATTGTTTCTTCACCGATAAATTAAGGCCTGAACTCTCAGAAATAACTCCTCAAATCAATGAGCTAAGCCTTAAGAACGAAAATTTAACTACAATTGACAGAATTTACCATTTACCACAGCCGAATCAACATCAATTTCAAATTTATGATGCGGGTCAGCAACGCATCATAGACGTTCGAACTCAGGGCTGCTTGTCGGTAGTAGTTTGGAATCCTGGAAATCAAACTGCCAGGAGTATGGCCGATGTAGGTGAACATCAATGGAGACAATTCATCTGCTTAGAAGCAGCTAATGCATTGCCTCATTCCATTGTGTTAGCACCCTTCGAAGAAAGTAGCTTTAGCCAAACTATTCAAACACACGCCTATACGCCCAATTAAAGGTTCCTAGCGACTCGAAATCCAATGGTCTCGCTACGCCCAGTGGTAAAACCTCCTAAACGGTAAGCAGCACGAATATCATTGGGTGCATTGCCATAAGGACCATCTCTTTGCACATGGCGTTGCCTATCTCCGCCTTCTAACCAAGCACGTCCGTTAGTCGGTGAACCTATATAGTTCTCATGCCATATATCTTGTACCCATTCAGCCACATTACCATGCATGTCATATAAACCAAATGAGTTAGGTCGATAAGAGCCACCAGGGGAGGTATAGGGGTAGGCATCATTACAGTAGGCACCTGTATATTGACCAAGCCCAGGTATAGTTTTAATGGCGGTCGAATCAAAAGAGTTGGCATATTTACAGGTAACGGAATTATCTTTGCCATCACCCCAAAAATATCGCGTTTGTGTACCCGCTCTTGCCACATACTCCCATTCAGCTTCAGATAACAAACGATAGGGCTCTCCGCCAGACACTTTGCTTAACCAATAAGCATATTCATTAGCGTCATTCCAACTCACGCAAACGACAGGATGAGTAGGTGCTTGAACAAAATTGGGATTTTTCCAGTTATGCTCTTTTTTGTAAATGTACTCTTTACCTGACCAAACAGAACAACCTTGACCGTCTTTATCGGACTCGGTTTTATAACCCGTAGTTTTTACAAAATAAGCAAACTCTTCAACGCTTATTTCTTTTTGAGCTACTGCAATGGGGTAAAGAATAGACACTTTTTGAACTGGGCCTTCACTCTCTTTTCGATTAGCTTCAGTACTTGGGGAACCTCTTAAATAACTTCCAGGCGCTATTGCTACCATGTTAGGACAGCTTTCACAATCTTGGAATACTTGACCAGGGCTATATCGAATTGCTGGCTTGTTATTAGAAACACGATTAATGTTGGGTGTAGTAGTGACCCCATTGGTATTATTAATAGCAGCAGTATTATTTTCTAAAGCCACATTAGGATTAGCATTATTCATGTTATTGGAATTAGCAGCTGCTAACTTTAAACGTTTAATAGCATTTTCGGCCAAAACTTTAAAGTTGCCTTTAGGGTACTGCTTTAAATACGCCTCAAAATCCGCTATATCGGAACTCGATTTAATACTTGACCAAAATTCACTTTCTAGCTGCACTTCACCAGGATTAACTGTAAGGTTACCGGCAAAAAAGAATTGTTTTTGAATGGGTTTAGGTCCATTCACATAGGGTGTTTGTTTATTGCCTGACGCACGCTCAACTTCTTCACTGGCAGTAGTTAAGACCCCATCAAGGCTTAAATCTTTTCCTTTAAAAGCTTTTAATAAACCAGTAGTAAAAGTACCGTTACGACCTACGCCGTCTTCAGCGGTATTACCAGGATCGGTGGCATACACTACCACTGTGCCTTTTGGCTGAGAACTAGGTGCGGCCAAACCCCTTGTTGCAGATCTGAACTTACCAGTGATCGGATTATTGCGGCAAGCATCTAGCATCACAATATTCACTCTGCCACGCCCCCCCTCTAACTCATCTAAAACCCGATTAAGGCTAATTGACTCATCAATAATAGCCGCCTCGGTAGACGTGCTGGCATCAATTGGCAATAAATAATTAGTGCCACTAATTTGCGCGCCGTGACCAGCGTAATAAACTAAAGCAGCGCCAGCGGTTTCAATTTTTTGTTTGAACTCAGACAACTTTTCCGACATTTGACGCCTTGTGCCATTTTTTAAAATAATGACTTCAAAGCCAAATCCTTTTAATGCTGTTGCAATATCTTCTGCATCGTTAACTGGGTTAACTAAACGACTGGTATTAGCGTAATCAGAGTTACCTATTACTAAAGCAACTCTTTTACCTGTTCCCACCTGCGATAAATTAGCTTGTGCCCAGCTACTAGAGACATTAAAAGATACACCAATGCACAGCAGCAAAACAATAGCTTTAAAGAAAGCAACAAAACTAGGCATATAGTTTTTATAAAAATACTTGCTCATGAAGACCCAACCTTTTAAAAAACTCAATTCACGAATAAAAAGTTATAAAAACCAGAGAATAAAGTATTTGAAATTTACCGCTAGATTTAATTTGAATTGGTGTAGGAATTAAAAAATTATTTTTTTGTAACGCTTGATTAATCGGTTCAATTAATCCAAATGTGAGAAATGACATTAATTTACTTAATAATGGTTAAGTAAAGATTGGCTTTAACTTTTATTAAGGACGACCTTCTGCCTGCTCTCACAGAACGCGCCCGGGATGCCGAGCAACTCAGCGGAGTAACAGAGGGCGACTATCAGCAACAGGTGGGCATCACCCACGAACTCCTGGCGGCAGTCCCCGCCCTGGGCACAGCAGATGAT
>JALQUL010000110.1 GCA_023260735.1 Limnohabitans sp.
GAATTGACTTGCTGGCTTAAAAATGAAGATAATTTATTGATAAATCTGTTTGAATCACACAACAAATTCTCAAAAAATCACATTTAAAACATTTATTTCATAAAAAATACGACTAAAGACGCAATTAAAAACGGTCACAATAGGTTTGTAATTCCCAGTGACTAATTTGCTCGGCGTAGTCATCCCACTCTTGCCGCTTGATTTCAATTAATTGCTGACAAAATGAATCGCCAAGTTGTGAGCGCAAGGACTCGTTTTGAGCCAAGGCTTCTACGGCATCTAATAAATGACTAGGCAAACGATCAGGCATATTTGTACTTTGTTTAGCATGTAATTCATACAAATCGTCTTCACAAATAGCGGGAGCTGGCATGGCTTGTTCAATCCCATCTAAACCGGCTGCTATAGTGGCAGCTAAGGCCGCATAAATATTACAAGATGGATCGGGCAGTCGCCACTCTAAGCGACCCGAGACTGCTCTTAACAAACAAGTTCTGTTATTGTCTCCCAGTGTTTTCCAAACAGGTGACCAAGTGGTACCAGAAGCACTATTGCTCACTCTGAGGCGCTTATAACTATTAACAGTAGGCGCACAAATAGCGGCAAGGGAATCAGCATGATGCAACAAGCCAGCAGCAAATTGCATTGCTTGATCGCTTAAATTTAAGGCTTGTTCGGTATTTTTAAAAATTGCTTGATTATTTTCATCGGTAATACTCATATGAAAGTGCAATCCACTACCTGGCGCATTTGCCAATGGTTTGGGCATACAGCTAAACAGCATATTGTGCTTAGTTGCAATTTCATGCGCCGTTAATTTAAACAAAATAAATCGATCTGCGGCCGCTAAAACCTCGTCATGAGCATAATTAATTTCATATTGGCCGCATGCGTCTTCATGATCGGTTTGTTCTAGAGCAAAACCCAGGGCAGTTAAGTTGAAGTTCAAATCTTGAATAAAGTCGTAATTTCTAGCAATTGACTTCAAGTCGTAAGAGGGTTTGCTTAATTGATCAGCGCTATCGGCGAGCGCCCATTGTCCTTGCTGATTTTTTCGCATTAAAAAGAACTCAGGCTCGATTCCCACCCAAAACTTCCATCCTTTTGCTTGGAGTCGGTTCACTTGTTGAATGAGCAGTTGTCTAGAGCAAGTATCAAGAACTTGTGAGTTGGCGTATCCACTACAAACGGCATGCAACACACCTGGCATAAATGGCAAAGGTCTAAGAGTAGATAGATCTACACGACCATAATATTCGCTATTGGCCCCTTTACGCCCCAGCCCTGTTCCCCAAATACTAGGGCCAGCAAATCCTGCACCGGTATCGACTAATTGTTGTAGGTGTTGAATCGGAACTAATTTTCCTTTGGCAACTCCATGAATATCAACAAATTGCGTTAATACCGAATGAATACCTAGCCGAGTATATTTTTCAATGATGGTTTCTATCGGAGTCATAATATATTCAAAAAAATCGACGTACAAAAGTATTGGAGAGTATGCATTTTGAGTGTTGCTTTATTTTTGGCATCAAGCCATATAAACCAAGTGAAGAGACTTTCGTTTTTAGCGCATTTTTAATTCATGAATTGACTAAAACAACAAGTCTAAATAGTGAATTATTGTTCATTCAATCATATTGAACAAACTATAGGGAGCTGTGTAAGTTATTAAAAACACTAAAGAAAATCAATAACAACTGTTGCAAAGTTAATGCTAATTATCTCTTTTGAGGCCTCATAAAGATAGCTTCACGGATAAACTCTGTTTGGCAAGCACTACAAACAAAGCAAACTTTTACTGACAACAGCTTGTCACAAAAAAATAAGCTGTTGCAAATAAAATAAAGTCTGTTTTTATACTGGACTATCAATCCTAATCCAAGTAGTTTTTAACTCTGTGTATTTATCAAAAGCGTGTAATGATTTATCTCGCCCTACTCCGCTTTGTTTAAAGCCACCAAATGGCACAGTAATATCATCTTCATCATATTGATTCACATGTACAGTACCAGCACGTAGTGCTCGTGCTACACCATGTGCTTTATTAATATCTGAAGTCCAAACAGCAGCTTGTAGGCCATACACACTTTGATTGGCTTGTTTCACCACTTCAGTAGCATCAGTGAAACTTAATACCGATAATACGGGGCCAAAGATTTCTTCACGGGCAATAGTCATATCGTTAGTTACGCCATCAAACACTGTAGGGCTTACATAAAATCCACCTGACTCTTGCTTGACTTGCTCGCCACCAGCTAATAGTTTTGCACCTTCAGATTTACCTGAATCTATATAACGTAAAACAGTTTGCATTTGGGTGTTATCTACTACCGCTCCCATAACGGTGGCTTGGTCAAGTGGATTACCAGGCGCATATTGAGGCACTAGTGCCAACGCTTTTTCTAAGAATTTTTCTTTGATGGATGCTTCTACAAAAAGGCGTGAAGGGGCATTACAGCTCTCGCCTTGATTAAAGAAAATACTACCAATCGCCGCCTCTACTGCACGGTCTAAATCGGGGCAATCGGCAAAAACTATATTAGGCGATTTTCCACCTAATTCAGTCCACGCACGTTTTAAATTACTTTGACC
>JALQUL010000172.1 GCA_023260735.1 Limnohabitans sp.
GATGTTGGTTGGAATACCGCCCATTTGATAATGGATAGTAGGAACCACAGGAATTGGCTCGCGAGTAATATCTACGTTTGCGAAATTGTGACCAATTTCAAAAACAGATGGTAAACGTTTGAGAATGGTGTCACCACCTAAATGAGTCATATCAAGGTTGATATAGTCCTTGTTAGGACCACAACCACGACCTTCTTTAATCTCTTGGTCCATACAACGAGATACGAAGTCACGTGGCGCTAAATCGCGCAGAGTGGGGGCATAACGCTCCATGAAAGCGTCACCATTTACGTTACGTAAAATAGCGCCTTCACCACGACAACCTTCAGTTAACAATACACCAGCGCCGGCTACACCGGTTGGGTGGAATTGCCAAAACTCCATGTCTTGCAATGGTATGCCAGCACGAGCTGCCATACCTAGGCCGTCACCGGTGTTAATGAATGCATTGGTTGAAGCTGCAAAAATTCGGCCAGCACCACCAGTAGCTAACAACACAGTTTTAGCTTGTAAAACATAAACGTCACCAGTTTCCATTTCGAGGGCGGTAACGCCTACCACTGCGCCTTCGGCATCACGTACTAAGTCAAGGGCCATCCACTCGACGAAGAAGTTAGTTTTGCTTTGAACGTTTTGTTGGTATAAAGTGTGCAACATGGCGTGACCAGTACGGTCAGCTGCAGCACAAGCACGTTCTACGGCTTTTTCGCCGTAGTTAGATGTGTGACCACCAAATGGACGTTGGTAAATAGTACCATCGGCGTTACGGTCGAAAGGCATACCCATATGCTCAAGTTCGTACACGACTTTTGGTGCTTCACGGCACATAAATTCAATCGCGTCTTGGTCGCCTAACCAATCAGAACCTTTAACGGTATCGTAAAAATGATAGTGCCAGTTGTCTTCGTTCATATTACCTAAAGAAGCACCAATACCACCTTGCGCTGCCACTGTGTGTGAGCGAGTAGGGAATACTTTAGATAAAACTGCTACATTTAAACCGGCACGTGCTAGTTGTAAAGATGCTCGCATACCAGAGCCACCAGCACCGATGATGACAACGTCAAATTTGCGTTTAGATACAGGATAAGTCATTTTTTATTTGCCTTTAATTAGTGACAATATTACAGACGCCAGAGCGACTGAACAGCCCAGCCCGCACAGGTCAAAAGCCATACGATTGTGAAAACATGAAGAGCTAAGCGAAGTCCGACTGGTTTGATGTAATCCATCCAGATGTCACGCATACCTACCCATACATGAATCAAGAGTGCAGCAATAATGACAAAAGTGAGACCTTTCATCCAGTGTGCTGCAAAAATACCAGCCCATTTTGTATAACCAATTGGACCAGCGGTTAACAACAAGCTACCTAAAACAAAGGCAGTAAATAAAACCATTAAGGCAGCTGTTATGCGTTGAGCTAACCAATCGCGAAGACCGTAATGCGCGCCAGTAACGACGCGTTTGGTACCATAGTTTGTTGACATAATATTTTTACTCCAAATGTGCGATTTAGTACAAACCAAAAAGTTTGGCTGCTAAAACAATAGTTAAGCCAATGCTAATGACCAATGTGGTAATGGCAGATGAACGACCAAATTCTTTGCTGACCGCATGTTTAGCATCCATGTAAAGATGACGTACACCTGCAATTAAATGGTGCAAGTAAGCCCAAATAATGGCTAAAACCACCAATTTAAAAAACCAGCCAGGTACGAATCCAATACCCATGTTAAAAATGGCTTTGAATTTTTCGAAAGAAATTTCAGAGCTAATGGAGTTATCAAACATCCAAATAATAAAGGGCATCAATAAAAACATGATGGCGCCGCTAGCACGGTGCAAAATGGATACCCAGCCGGCCACTGGCAAGCGATAGGTAGGAAGGTCACGCATGGCGTGGATATTTCTAAATTCAGGTTTTTTACCTGTTTTATCAATTTTGGACTTTGACATCTTAGTTCTCTTCGTTCGGTTGGTTGGACAAGAATGACTTAATAAGAGTTACAAATAAGTTTCTAGCCTAGTATTCTATTGCACCGCAACATGCTGACATGAACATTGCATAAAACAATGTATTTTTGTCGCGTATTACGTTGCTGCTCAGCCAAGTTCATTATGGTAATGGTGGGTGTTAGTCAGGTAAAGTGCTCGTCTAAGTTCCATTGGCACATCTTTATAGGTAAAAGCAACCCGTTCTACGCTTAAAAGCGGAGTAGCAACGGGGATTTGTAAAAGTTCAGATTGGCTTTCATTTGCTGTCACTGCTTTTAGTTTTTCACTTGCTCTGACCATTCGAACGCCAAATTCCGTTTCAAAAAGTGCATATAAAGGCCCTTGATGAAGTGAGAGTCGTTCGGCAGTTAAGCCTTTAAAGGGAATGCCGGGTAACCAAATTTCCTCCAAAATAGTGGGTTTGTTTAAAAAAGATAGCACCCTTCGAGCATGTATGACGGGCTCTCCGGTAGCAATTTGTAGTAATTTTGCAATTTCTGCGCTTGCTCTGGTTTTTTTACAATCTAAAACCTGCCTACCAGCAGGTCCTTCTTGATTTCGATCGCCTACATCGGGAACAAGCTGTAAGAACCTATACTGTACTTGAGTTTCAGCATGTGTAGCAACGTAAGTCCCTTTTCCCTGTTTACGGGTTAAAATATTTTCAGAGGCTAACTCATCGATCGCTTTTCGCACGGTGCCTTGACTTACCGAGTACCGGCTGCTCAACTCCATTTCACTAGGAATTAATTCGCCTGGTTTCCATTCTGAACGCTGTAAACTTTGTAGCAGTAAAGATTTAATTTGCTGATACAAAGGGCTAAATGCAGGTACTCCTGGAGCACTGCGAGAGCTCTCTGGTGAGTTAGCATGAACAGAGGTTGTAGTTGAAGATGACATCGTGAAATGAGCAATCTATAAATTGAATTGTAGATATTTTAAATCATATCTTATATAAGACATAAGACAAGTTGACGAAAGTGTGCACTTCAGGGTAAACTCTAGGCTAAGAAACACGGTTAGACATGATTGACTAATTTTTGTCAAGTAATTAATTGGCAAGGTTAAGCGACTACTGTTAGGCCTGAAATTTTTTAACTGATATTTTTAAATAAGTAAAAATATCAGTTCATAAAAAAGCTCTACAACTGGGCTAACCGTATTTCACATCATTTTTAACCATCCTATCCGGAGTCAAACTTATGAGTAAAAAACCCGTTCGCGTGGCCGTTACTGGTGCCGCAGGTCAAATTGGCTATGCATTATTATTTCGCATTGCCTCTGGCGAAATGTTAGGCAAAGACCAACCAGTTATTTTGCAATTACTTGAAATCCCCGACGAAAAAGCTCAAAAAGCACTCAAAGGCGTGATGATGGAATTAGAAGACTGTGCGTTCCCATTGCTCGCCGGCATGGAAGCTCACAGCGATGCTATGACAGCATTCAAAGACACCGATTACGCTTTGTTGGTCGGTGCACGTCCACGTGGCCCAGGTATGGAACGTGCGGATTTGTTGGCAGCTAACGCACAAATTTTTACTGCTCAAGGTAAAGCACTCAATGCAGTGGCAAGTCGTGACGTTCGCGTATTAGTAGTGGGTAACCCAGCTAACACCAATGCATACATTGCCATGAAATCTGCCCCAGATTTACCACGTAAAAACTTTACCGCAATGTTGCGTTTAGATCACAACCGTGCAGCTAGTCAAATCGCTGCAAAAACTGGTAAAGCAGTTGCCGACATCGAAAAATTAGTCGTTTGGGGTAATCATTCACCTACTATGTATGCTGATTACCGTTTTGCTACTATTAATGGCGAATCTGTTAAAACCATGATCAACGATCAAGAATGGAATGCTAACGTATTCTTGCCAACTGTTGGTAAACGTGGTGCAGCCATCATTGAAGCACGTGGTTTATCTTCAGCCGCTTCAGCTGCTAACGCTGCGATCGACCATATGCGTGATTGGGCCTTAGGCACCAACGGTAAATGGGTTACTATGGGTATTCCATCGGACGGCCAATATGGTATTCCTGCTGACACTATGTTTGGTTTTGCTGTCACCTGTGAAGGTGGCGAATACAAATTGGTAGAAGGTTTAGAGATTGACGCATTCAGCCAAGAATGTATTAACAAAACCTTAAAAGAATTACAAGACGAACAAGCTGGCGTAGCCCACTTGTTGTAATTGTTAGTTCCAATTTATTCAGTTTGGTTTTACCACTGACCCCAACTTTTTTTGAAGGTCACATTTTATGGTTCACCCACGAGATATCTTGCTGGAAAGTAAAAGTCAACATGGCTTGATTCCAGTAGTTGATCATTATTGTGGGCTGGAGCCTCGAATGTCTAAGGCTTTGCAGTTACAGTCCGAACTCATTCAAGAGTTGGGCAATTGCGTCATGGATGTGACTCTCGATTGTGAAGATGGGGCTCCAGTGGGAGCTGAAGCCGAGCATGCCGCTTTAGTTTTATCGTTGGCTCAAAATGCTCGGCAAAAAGCCTTGGCTGCCGGTGTGCAAAGCCATTCTAGGCAAATGCCCCGAGTTGCCGTTAGAGTGCATGCCATTGATCATCTTGCATTCGAGCAAGATTTAGCCATCTTATTAGGTCAAAACCCCGAAGTGTTTTGTCACCTCATGATTCCTAAGGTAGAGGATCTAGCCAGTTTAGAAAAAGCCATTACGGCTATTAATGCAGCTGGTGGAAAAAACATTCCCATTCACGTCTTAATTGAATCAGCTTATGCCGTGCATAATGCTTTTGCTATTGCCTCGCATCCCAGAGTGCAATCTATTAGTTTTGGTTTAATGGATTTTGTGTCTTCTCACGGCGGTGCTATAGGTTCTCAGGCGATGAGCAGTGCAGGTCAATTCCAGCATCCTATGGTGTTGCGTGCCAAACTAGAAATTGCAGCAGCCTGTCATGCTTATGGCAAAGTTCCGTCACATTGTGTCGTCACTGAATTTGCCAACGAGGCTTTGTTATTGTCGGCAGCACAACAAGCCGCTCACCAATTAAGCTACCAAAGAATGTGGAGCATTCATCCCAAACAAATTAAACCCATTTTGCAAGCTTTTGCTCCTCAAGAGCAAGAGATCGAATTAGCTTGTCAAGTCATTAGTGCTGCTGCATTGGCCAATTGGGGTCCTGTTAGTGTGGACTCCAAACTCCACGACCGAGCCAGTTTTAGATATTTTTGGCAAGTCATAGAAAGAGCAGCCAGTGTAGGTCACGAGTTGCCAACCTCCATTTCGAAATATTTTTCTGCATCAGCAGATCTTATTTCTTCCTAGTTCCTTTTTTCAAACCTTTACACAGGAGAAAACTATGCTACAAGCATACCGTCAACATGTTGCAGAACGCGCTGCATTAGGTATTCCACCATTGGCATTATCAGCTACTCAAACAGCTGAGGTCATTGAGTTATTAAAAAATCCACCAGCAGGCGAAGAGGCTTTTTTATTAGACCTCATCACTTACCGTGTTCCACCAGGTGTTGATGATGCGGCTAAAGTAAAAGCATCATTTTTATCTGCCGTAGCTCACGGCGATGTAGTGGTTAATGCGATTAGCAAAGCCAAAGCTACCGAGTTATTAGGTACTATGGTGGGTGGCTATAACGTCAAGCCATTAATTGATTTGCTTGACCATGCTGAAGTAGCACAAGTAGCTGCTGATGCCCTCAAAAAAACCTTGCTCATGTTTGATGCATTTCATGATGTATCTGAAAAAGCAAGCGCTGGTAATGCCAAAGCAAAAGAAGTGATTCAAAGCTGGGCCGATGCAGAATGGTTTACTAGTCGTCCTACCGTAGCAGAAAAAATCACTGTAACCGTATTTAAAGTACCTGGCGAAACCAATACCGATGACCTCTCTCCTGCACCTGATGCATGGAGCCGTCCTGATATGCCATTGCACTATTTGGCAATGCTTAAAAACACTCGCCCTGGTGCTGCATTCCAACCGGAAGAAGATGGCAAACGCGGACCTATCCAGTTCATTGAAGACCTCAAGAAAAAAGGCCACTTGGTAGCCTATGTAGGTGACGTCGTAGGTACAGGTTCAAGCCGTAAATCAGCTACTAACAGCGTGATTTGGGCCACTGGTGAAGACATTCCGTTTGTGCCTAACAAGCGTTTTGGTGGTGTGACTTTAGGTGGCAAAATTGCTCCTATTTTCTTTAACACCCAAGAAGACTCTGGCTCATTGCCAATCGAAGTCGATGTGACTAAACTTGAAATGGGTGATGTAATTGACATTTATCCATATGAAGGCAAAATCACTAAAGATGGTCAAACCATTGAAACATTCCAATTAAAAAGCGATGTTTTATTAGACGAAGTTCAAGCCGGTGGTCGTATCAATTTAATTATTGGTCGTTCATTAACTTCTAAAGCACGTGACTTCTTAGGTTTACCTGCAGCCACTACTTTCCGCTTACCAAAACCACCCGTCGATTCTGGTAAAGGTTTTACCTTAGCCCAAAAAATGGTTGGTCGTGCATGTGGTTTGCCAGAAGGCAAAGGCGTTCGTCCTGGCACCTATTGCGAGCCAAAAAT
>JALQUL010000190.1 GCA_023260735.1 Limnohabitans sp.
GTAGGCGATATTTTTGGTGCCCCTTTAGCCATCGAAGGCTTAATGGCGTTTTTTCTTGAATCCACCATGATTGGTTTATTTTTCTTTGGTTGGGACAGGTTAAGCAGAACGCAGCATTTAATGGTGACATTATTAATGGCAATTGGCACTAATTTGTCAGCACTTTGGATTTTAATTGCCAATGGCTGGATGCAAAATCCCGTGGGCGCCGAGTTCAGTTATCTCACCATGCGAATGGAAATGACAGATTTTTGGGCCATTGTATTTAATCCAGATGCACAAGCCAAATTTGTACATACCGTCTCTGCTGGTTATGTCACAGGCTCTATGTTTGTGCTTTCAATTTCTAGTTGGTATTTATTAAAAAAACGCGATGTCGAGTTTGCAAAACGCAGTTTCCGAGTGGCAGCTGCGTTTGGTTTAGCTTCCGTTTTAAGTGTGATTGTATTGGGGGACGAATCAGGCTATACAGTAGGCGAAGCCCAACAAACCAAAATGGCCGCTTTAGAGGCGATGTGGGAGACAAAACCAGCACCAGCAGGCTTAACCCTGATTGCGGGAATTAACGAGGCCGAGCAAAAAAATGATTGGGAACTCGAGATCCCTTGGTTAATGGGCTTGATAGGGACCCGTTCTATAAGTAAAGAAATTCCGGGAATTCATGAAATTAAAGCTAAAAATAAAGACCGAATATTAAGCGGCATTGTGGCAGTGAATGCCCTTGAAAAACTAAGAGCCAATCGAGAAGATGTACAGGCTAAACAATTATTTGAAGCGCATAAAGCCGATTTAGGATTTGGTTTTTTGTTAAAAAAATATGTAACTGATGTGAATCAAGCAACTCCTGAAATTATTACCAAGGCAGTCAACGATACAGTCCCTAGAGTCACTCCTATGTTTTGGAGTTTCAGAATTATGGTGGGACTTGGGTTTGCAATGTTAATGTTGTTTGGGTTAGCCTTTTTCAGCACCCTAAAAACCAATTGCGTGCAAAAACCATGGTTGTTAAAAACTGCACTTTGGATGTTACCCGCACCATGGATAGCGTGTGAGTTAGGTTGGTTTGTGGCTGAATATGGCCGTCAGCCTTGGACTATTTATGGTGTTTTACCCACCCATATGAGTGTTTCAACATTAAGTGTAAATAGTCTGTATGGTTCTTTAGCCGGCTTTATTGGTTTTTACACAGTATTGTTGGTAGTTGAAATGTATTTGATGGTGAAGTTTGCACGCATGGGACCAGGTAGCCTTGGTACTGGTCGTTACGATCAAGAGTCGGTTCATCACACCTCACCCACCGCTGTATAAGGGCTAACATCATGATTGATTATTCAACTTTAAAAATTATTTGGTGGTTATTGGTAGGCGTTTTGTTAGTTGGTTTTGCCATTATGGACGGCCACGATATGGGTGTAGGAACACTACTACCTTTTGTAGGAAAAAACGACACCGAGCGTCGGGTAGTTATCAATACAGTGGGGCCTCATTGGGATGGTAATCAGGTGTGGTTTATTACTGGAGGCGGGGCTATTTTTGCGGCTTGGCCTTTGGTTTATGCCACCGCTTTTAGTGGCTTTTATTGGGCCATGTTAGTTGTTTTATGGGCTTTATTTTTTAGACCTGTCGGTTTTGATTACCGCAGCAAAATTCATCATCAAAAATGGCGCAGTACATGGGATTGGGGTTTGTTTATAGGGGGCGCAATTCCACCCGTTATTTTTGGTGTGGCTTTTGGTAACCTATTACAAGGTGTGCCATTTAGTTTGGATGAATATTTAATCTCTACCTATACCGGTAGCTTTTGGCAGTTACTCAATCCATTTGCGTTGTTGGCAGGTGTAGTGAGTAGCGCCATGATTACCATGCAAGGAGGAGCCTATTTGGCCCATCGAACCGAAGGGGCTATTCAAGCACGGGTTATAAACGCCACTAAAATGGCCGCCTTGGTATTAATTCTTAGCTTTATAAGCGCAGGAATTTGGTTGCAAAGTATGGATGGTTATCGAATCACATCAGTGGTAGTCCAAGGTTCATTACCCGATCCAATGGCAAAAACAGTAGTACGTGAGGCAGGTGCTTGGATGGTCAATTACCAACATCAACCGCTTATGTGGATGTTGCCAATATTAGGCGTTTTAGCGGCATTAGCTACTGCTTGGTTGGTTCATAAAAGGCATACGCTTAGGGCGTTTGTTAGTTCGTCCTTGGCATTGGTTGGTGTCATTGGCACTGCAGGTGCCTCTATGTTTCCTTTTATTATGCCTTCAAGCTCTATGCCTGCTGCAAGCCTTACGGTCTGGGATAGTGCTTCGAGTCATTTAACTTTAGGAATTATGTTTTGGGCCACTCTCATTTTTATGCCGATCATTATTTTTTATACCTCTTGGGCTTATAAAGTAATGAGTGGCAAAGTGACTGAGGCCTATATTAAAGAGAATGATCACGCAGCCTATTAATGATGATGTGGCCTTGCTGGTAGCAGTGGCTGTTGCATGAGAATAGTAAATGTAGACTTGGTTCGAGCTTGTTAGACCTGTTTTATAGGAGTACCACTTAGCAGTGTGCAAGTTGGCACTTTTAAAAATGGTGCAGTAAAACTTTCAAGCCAGTTAAAAGACGAAATAAAAACTCAATGCAACAGCATTTTTTAAACGGAATAAAACTCAAAGGAGTTAATATGTGGTATTTTACTTGGGTCTTAGGGGTAGGTTTTGCTGTATTGTTGGCAATTTTAAATGCGATGTGGGGAGAAGCTCAAGACGCAAGATTAAATGCTCAGCCGCCTAAGAATGATTAATTTTTTATGAGTCATTATCTAATTCCAAAAGAGTCGTCAGAAGCATCAGCACAAAAGCCCAGTGCCATTCATTTACCTAGTCTTTTAACTGGGGTACTGATTATGTTGTTGGGTAGTATCTATCCACTTATTTTTGCTGATGCCAATGGTAGGGCAGATCATGCCTTAGCATTTGTTTTATTTTGGGCTATGAGTGCAGGCTTAGTTAGAGGAGTGGGTTTTGTGCCTATTCAAAGAGTTTGGAGGCTATTTTTTTCTGGTTGGTCTTGTGTATTTGCTTTAGCACTTGCCACCTTATTAAGATGGATTTAATACATCAATCTATAATATTTTTAAACGATAAATTAGTCCGAGCGCTTCGATTAAGTTAATAAATTTTTTTCATAAACACACTAAATGGGTCAAGACAGTAATTGGCAAAAGGCCCACAAATTTCAAAACCATTTTTGATGTACAAATTCAAAGCAGCAGAAAAAGCAGGGGCTGGGCCTGTTTCTAAATACAGAGTTTCGACGCCTTTAAGCTTAGCTTGTTCAATTAAGTGACTTAATATCAATTGAGCCACGCCTTGTCTTAAAAATAAACCAGAAGTACGCATCGATTTTAATTCAGCACTTTTAGTGTTTTCAGAGCTTAGTATTTTTAATGCACCACAACCCATGATTTGATTGTTTTGCCAAACAGTCCATAGTTCAATTTCAGGGGCCCTTAGAGCGTTTAAATCGAGTGCATGCACACTTTCGGGTGGAGAAAGTGTGCGCAAATGTTCTAAATGTTCAAGTAATAATTGCTGAACAGCCTTATCATTCAAGTTAGCTAATAAAAGTTGCCTCACCGATTCTTCCCTTTAATTGAAAGCATTAAGTGCAATATTGCTGTCCAATAATGAATTAGATTTGATG
>JALQUL010000448.1 GCA_023260735.1 Limnohabitans sp.
GTTGAGCAAATTGAGTTGTTTGTTCCAGAGCTAGATAAATGGTTAGAAATTAGATCAAGGTATTTAAGTTGGGTGGATGGTCGCCTCACCCAATTAGTAATTGCCTCTGATATTACGGCAAGGCGCTTAGCAGAAGAGCAAGCCGTTAAACAAGCAGAAAAAGCGCAGGCTTCCAGTCGATTAATTACCATGGGTGAGATGGCCTCTAGTGTGGCGCATGAGCTCAATCAACCTTTAACTGCGATTAATAATTATTGTACTGGTATGGTCTCACGTATTAAAGACGGCCGAATTGATGAGGAATCTTTGCTCAACGCATTAGAAAAAACTGCCCATCAAGCACAACGTGCAGGCCAAATTATTCAGCGCATAAGGGCATTTGTTAGACGTAGTGAGCCCAACCGCAGCATTGCAGATGTTAGGACTATGGTTAATGAAGCGGTAGAACTAGCACAAATTGAATTTAGAAGGCGCCGTGTCAGAATGACGCATTTCGTGGCGGCTAACGTACAATCGGTAGAAGCAGATCCTATATTAATTGAACAAGTTTTAGTGAACTTATTAAAAAATGCAGCCGAATCAATTGATGCGGCTAACCGACCGGCTGCTCTAAGAAGTGTTGATCTAAAGGTTACGCAACGCTTAGTAGGGCACCAAGAAATGATTGAATTTGAAGTGCTAGACAATGGTAAAGGACTTCCCCCCGAAGCGACGACCCGTTTATATGAAGCTTTCTTTTCAACGAAGGCAGAAGGTATGGGAATGGGGTTAAACTTGTGTCGTTCAATTGTAGAGTCACATCAAGGCAGAATTGAGGCCGAGAACCTATACAATGGCGAAGATGTGCGAGGTTGCCGTTTTGTATTTTGGCTACCCCTAGTATCTTCTAATTCTAAAGTGGCAGTTAATCCTAAATTGACTGCATAAAAATTACTAGTATTGTGAGTGGAGTAAGAGATGAGTTTAATTCCAAAAAAAGGGACAGTTTATGTAGTAGATGACGATGAGGGCGTCAGAGATTCTATGCAATGGTTACTTGAAGGAAAAGACTACCGTGCTAGAGTATTTGATTCAGCTGAGTCATTTTTAGCAAGATACGACCCACGTGAAGTAGCTTGTTTATTTGTTGACATTCGCATGGGTGGAATGACGGGTCTAGAGTTGCAAGATCGATTAATTGAGCGCCGCTCCCCATTACCAATTGTTTTTATCACCGGCCATGGCGATGTACCAATGGCAGTCGAAACCATGAAAAAAGGGGCAATGGATTTTATCCAAAAACCTTTTAAAGAAGAGGAGTTGGTAAGGTTGACCGAAAAAATGCTAGCGCAGGCCAAAACTACTTTTGCTGAACACCTCACTTCTGTGAGCCGGGAAGCCCTGTTAAGCAAATTAACAGGTCGTGAAGCCCAGGTCTTAGAGCGTATTGTGGCGGGCAGACTCAATAAACAAGTTGCCGATGATTTAGGCATTAGTATTAAAACTGTTGAAGCCCATCGCGCCAATATTATGGAAAAACTCAATGCTAACACTGTAGCCGATTTGTTGAAAATTGCGTTAAGTCAGGGCGCAACTGGAACACCCTCCCCTAGTCATAATAAAATAAACTATTAAGCTAATATTAAAAAACAAGTTTTGCTATGTTGTTTTAATCCGTATTGCTCACAACAAGCTGTTTGACGACAGCTTGTTTTTCATTTCTACTGCTAAAGGAGTCTGTAGCAAAACTTTTAACCGTATTCATCATTTGTACTAAGATGGCCCATCGCTTTAGCTTGAGAACTCATAAGAATGATTGATCAAGTTGTTTTGAAGCCAACTCTAATTTTGCATGATGAAAAGGAACTTCAATTTT
>JALQUL010000449.1 GCA_023260735.1 Limnohabitans sp.
GTTCTATTGGCATAAATTTACCGTCATTTAATTTTACAGATCCAAGTCTTTCTGAATGATTTTATTGATAGTTTGGCCAATCCGAAAGAGGCCTTAAAACGCATGGGACTACCTTGTACTGGTTCGATCATTATGCATTTCGAATTTGACATTAGTGATGCACTAGAATTAACCCACTTACACCGCTGGAGCCAACGATATATAGTCAGTCTTCCTACTCCTTCACCAACCAAACAAAAGTTGGTATCTAGTAGTACTATTGGTAATTACATCTTATCCTCGGGGCTTTTAAGTGTGCTCTTTGGCAATGATTGTTAAAATACAAACTGGTGGTGCCTAAGGTAAGCGTCCAGCCCTACCATCTTGTAAGTAGCTCTTGGTTTTGCAAAACTACACCTTTTCAACGTAAAGGTGTTTTTTTATGGCTACTTCCAATTCTCGACGTCACCTATTTGCCCAACAATACCACGACCATGTGAGTGCTTGGCTTCAATCGGGTTTATCTCAATCTGCCTTTTGCCAAATGCATCAATTGCCACTTTCCACTTTTAATAAATGGGTCTGTCGCATTCAAGGCTCAAGCAAGTTAAGCACTCCAAAACTTTCTAAACAAAAAAATAAAGTTCAAAAAAATTAACTCACTTTACTTCCCGTTCAAATTACCAACTTGCCTGCCACTCAGTAAGCGTCCAACCCCACCACCCCAACTAGGCTTAGGCTAAGCGTTTTTTAGTCTTCGGTTGTGTTAGTGAATTGGAAGGTGTTAAACGGTAGTAGCTCAACTATGTCTTTGTTCTTTTGCGTAGGCAAGCGCTCTAGTACATTCTTTAACCATGCATAGGGCTCTAGTCCGTTGCGCTTGGCAGTCATTAATAAACTGTATATGGCAGCCATGCTTTGGCCCGCTTTTGGGCAACCTACAAACAGCCAATTCTTTTTCCCTATCGCAATGGGTCTAATATGGTTTTCTACTGGGTTGTTGTCTATGGGTAAGCTGCCGACTTGTGCGTAGCGAGTTAATGAAACCCAGCGCTTTAAGGTATAACTTATTGCATTACTTAGTTTTGCCGATTTCACTACTAATGCTTGCTCGTTTAACCATTTTTTCATTGCTTAAAGCACAGGCACAGCATGCCTTTGTCTTATTTCTGTGCGTTCTTGTTCGGTAACGTCCTTGGCCTCAGTTTCTATTTTGTATAAGCAAGCAAAAAAGTCCAGCGCAGTTTTTGCAATCGGTGACTGCGTGGCGTGGTGGAAGTCAAAGAATTTACGACGGGCGTGCACCATGCAACCCAATTCAATAATGTGTGGGTTCTCTTTAAAAAGTTTTTTATAACCT
>JALQUL010000450.1 GCA_023260735.1 Limnohabitans sp.
CCACAACAGCATGTACACCTGCACCATCGGCCACACGCAAGCAAGCACCTAAATTATGTGGGTCGGTAACGCTATCGAGCAACAAAAATAGAGGGTTGGCCCAAGCACCTTGGGGCTCTTGCTGATTTTCAGATGTTTGCAAACGGTCTAATAATTCATCAAGACTTTCTTGTTTCACATCGGCAGAGACCTTAGCAACTACACCTTGATGGTTGCTAGAGCCGGCTAATTTACCTAACCGCGCCGAATCAGCCTCAATTATTTTTAATTGGGCACTTTTTGCCTTGTCTGTAAATTGCCGCATACGGGTATCACGTCGATTGGCATCAATGTAAATTTCAACGATAGAAGTTGGGGCAGTTTTTACTCTTACACCCACGGCATGGAAGCCAAAAAGAAGCTTTGTAGTCATATGACTATTATCCTAGATAAGACGACTGGTTCTCAAAAAATTCAGCAACCCAGTGTGATATTTTGGACGCTGGGACAAAAATTGCCTTTCGTAATGAAGGTGTATTAAGCCAATTATTGATATTGCTAAAGAATTTGACAACTTTAATGAGCCAGATGGCAAAACGCAAAACATACGTGCACGTTAAGGATTAGCAGGGTTGTGAGATAGATTAATCAATCAAAATCAATGATATAAGTATTAAATCCAAGCAAATCCACAGTTTAAAAGCATATCATGAATGCGCTTGAGCGCTTTTCTGCAGTTGGCCTCAAACAGCAGAAAATTATTTTTTGCAATATTTACTGAACTTTGACAAAAGAAACTATAGTTTTGTAATATGCTAACGCCTTAAGAATCTGAAGGCAAACCTTGTAATCGCTTGTATTTCTCGGGGCTTTTAAGCCTTTGTATAGGTCTTGATTAATGACATTCAATTGCAAAATATTGTCACTTGCCCAACCCATCTATTGAATTTTGAATTCAATAGATGAATATTACAGAATTTTAAAGCGATTCAATTTATATTATTTGATAAATCCATAAAAATTTACTGTTAAAAATTTAAAGCATTTCATGAAAAAACAAACCAAATTTTTATTTATAAGTACCTTATTGGTATTAGGTAGTTTTTTGAGTAGCATTAGTTATGCTCAAAATACCCCTCTCGCCAATGCAGAAAAGCTCTATAACGCTGGAAAAAAAGCCGAGGCTTTAGTCATTGCTGAAAAGGTGCTACTAGAAAAACCAAGCGATCCGCAAATGCGTTTTTTAAAGGCTGTTATCTTAACCGAGCAAAATAAAACGAACGAAGCGATTGAAATTTACACTGGCTTAATGAGAGATTTTCCCGAGTTGCCAGAACCTTATAATAACGTTGCTGTTTTATATAATTTAAAAGGACAACCCGAGTTATCAAAGGTAGCATTAGAGTCTGCCATTAGAAACAATCCTGGTTATGCTGTTGCCCATGAAAACTTAGGCGATATTTATATTCAATTAGCATCAGCATCTTACAAAAAAGCACAAAAACTAGGTATAAATAGTTCTAGTTTAAAAGCTAAATTACTTCGCACCGAATCAGTTATTCAATTACCAACCAAATAAAACGTTGCAAAAACAGCTAAAAAAGTCTTAATTGTCGTTAAAAATACTGAATTAAGTTACTACTACTTTATAGTCGCATTTAATGTAGTCGTTTTGTCTTATTTATTTTGGTCTTACCAATACCAATAAACTAGCTCACTTTTCTTGCCTTGCATGCCCTCTCACTATTTTGTTTATGAATAAAAGACAATTTTTCCCAATTTTGACTTTGGCTGCTTTAGGGGTACTCACTTCTATTTCTGCATTTGCCGACAGCAAAATACCAAAAGTAAAATTCACTACTAATGTAGGAGAGTTTGTAGTAGAGTTATATCCAGAAAAAGCTCCCAAAACCGTAGCTAATTTTTTGCAATACGTTAAGGATAAACATTATGACGGCCTTATTTTTCATAGAGTAATTGATGACTTCATGATTCAGGCTGGAGGTTATGATGCCAAACTACAAGAACGCCCAACTCGCGCGCCCATAGAACATGAAGGCCAAGCCGCTTTAGCAAAAGGTGGACCCAAAAATTTAGTAGGTACTTTGGCTATGGCCAGGACCCAAGCCCCACACTCGGCTTCCTCACAATTTTTTATTAATGTAAAAGATAATGCTTTTTTAGACCCTACCATCATTCCAGATGGTGACCCTGTGGCAAAATTCACCTACCAAGGGCAAACATATAACAATGTACCCAGGGAAAATTTAATCAACCATCCTGCGCTTTTTGGTTATACCGTTTTTGGTAAAGTCACTAGCGGTATGGATGTGGTGAATAAAATTAAAAAAGTTCCAACCGGGGCCAGTGGTCCATTCGGTTCGGATGTTCCAAAAACCCCAATTATTATAGAAAAAGCGGTAACGCTTCCTTAAAATCATGAGCAATCCATTAGTTGAATTACACATCAAAAACCACGGCGTTATTACCATCGAACTCGATGCGGTTAATGCACCAAAATCAACCGCTAATTTTTTAGCCTATGTGAATAATGGCCACTATAGCAACACGATTTTTCACCGTGTTATTCCCGGATTTATGATCCAAGGTGGTGGTTTTGTTTCTGGCATGAAACAAAAAGAAACCCTAGCACCTATTAGCAATGAAGCTAATAACGGTTTAAAAAACAAGCATTACACAGTGGCAATGGCTCGTACTAACGATCCACACTCTGCTACTGCACAATTCTTTATTAACGTAGCTGACAATGGTTTTTTAAACCACACTGCTATTTCTGAGCGTGGCTGGGGCTATGCAGTTTTTGGTAAAGTGACTTCTGGCACCGAAATTGTGGACAAAATTGCAGCTGTCAAAACAGGCAATAGTGGCTACCATGCCGATGTACCAAAAGAAGACATCATTATTGAAAAAGCAGTGGCACTTTAATTCAATAAGTTCACTTTATAGTTAAGACCACCCTACACAATTATTCAAATTATTTGACGGGGTTCTAAAAGCCAACTTTGTTGGCTTTTTTGTCTATCGCGTGGTCTTTTATTAATAAGCAGTTCATAAGCAATCTACAACTCGAGCTCCCATAAAAAAACTTCAAATCAATTCATAGCTCATAATGTGCCCCATCTTTTGACTTGAAGAAAAAAGCTTGTTATTGATAAGATTAAGACATAAGCGCTTTTTTACCATCTTCATTTAACTCAATTGTTTGAGCTCACCAAGGTTTTTTATCGTGAAAAACTCAATCCTTGCCCTACCCTGCTGGAATCAAATTGATTTTATTTCTGATATACATTTATCAGAACAACACCCTGAAACTTATTCCATTTGGCTACAATATTTACAAAATAATAAGGCAGATGCCATTTTTATTTTGGGTGATTTATTTGAGGCTTGGGTCGGTGATGATGCGATTTTAGAAACGGGTTTCGAGCGCAATTGTGCTTTGGCTCTGGCTCAATGTAGCCTTCAAAAACCCCTTTTTATGTTGCATGGCAACCGCGATTTTTTTACAAAACAAGCATTTTTTGACTTTACCGGCATTCAACAGATCGACGACCCATGTAAGCTGTCTGCTTTTGGTAAACATTATTTGTTAAGTCATGGCGATGCTTTATGCACCTCAGATACCGATTACATGCAACTTAGATCGGTCGTCAGAAGTCCTAATTGGCAAACAGCCGTCTTAGCTCAGCCTTTGGCAGCTAGGCGTCAAATGGCCGATAAAATTAAAGCCGATAAACTAAGCACTACAACCGAGCCCTTAAAGGACTCCAATTTTTACAAAAATCTTGATATTAATCATGATCTTGCAATTGAGTGGTTAAATCAACATGGTTGCAATTGTTTGATTCATGGTCACACTCACAAGCCTCAAGAAGATAGCTTAAATCTTGAACTTTATCGTTGGGTTTTATCTGACTGGGAAGTCGATCATCGTCATCCTAGAGCAGAAGTATTAAGCCTAACTGAGCAGGGCTTAACAAGAGTCTCATTAATTGGCACTCAAAATAAATAATTTGATTAAAATACACAGAGTTGAATTTTTATGCGACAATATATGCTGTAGTGTGCTCCAGTGACGCACTATCAGTTAAGTGCAGGCTGATGCAATCCACTCACGTTTTGCCATGCTCTGCATACCCTTGGTTCCACTGACCTTTGACTGGTTCGAATTGTCCAACACACGGCTTCGAGACAGGTCGGTTTTAGGCGCAAACACTAAAGCGCTTCCATCATGAATTTTGAAGAACTCCAATTAGCCCCAGCTATTTTAAAAGCTGTGCGTGAGCAAGGCTATGAATCACCAACTCCTATTCAAGCACAAGCTATTCCTGCCATTATGCAAGGTCGTGATGTACTCGGCGGAGCCCAAACCGGCACTGGTAAAACAGCCGCGTTTACCCTCCCCTTACTACATCAGCTCACCATGAGCCGCAGTGCTGTTAGTCGTTTTAACGGCTTAGGTATTCGTGCCTTGGTACTTACTCCCACCCGTGAGCTAGCTGCTCAAGTACAAGAGTCCGTCGTGACCTATGGCAAATATCTACAACTGATTTCTACCGTTGTTTTTGGTGGTGTAGGTGCCAATCCCCAAATTAAACAACTACGCCAAGGTGTCGATATTTTAGTCGCCACGCCTGGTCGCCTACTCGACTTGCAACAACAAGGCGCCGTCGATTTAAGTCAAGTTCAGGTTTTGGTCTTAGATGAAGCTGACCGTATGCTTGATATGGGCTTTATTCACGATGTGAAAAAAGTTTTGGCTTTGTTACCTAGCCAAAAACAAAGTTTATTATTCTCAGCCACTTTTAGTGATGAAATCCGTGACCTCGCCAACAGCTTGTTACGTGAACCACTTCAAATTCAAGTAACCCCACGTAACACTACCGTTGAGCGTATTGCTCAAGTGGTCATTACTGTAGGTCGCGCTAAGAAAAAAGCTTTATTAGCC
>JALQUL010000180.1 GCA_023260735.1 Limnohabitans sp.
TGCCAGCGCATGTAGTCATTTCAGCCTTTGTATTTGAGAGGGCATTTGATTTAATTGCAGTGCTTGTTTTGGCAAGTCTCTATGTGGGTCGTTCTGATATTTTGATTTTCTTATTAGTTTTTGTTTTCATATTTTTGGCAGTGGTATTGTGGATGGCGTTGAGTCCACAGTTACTAGAGCGAATTGAAGTTCAATTCAAGAAATGGAATTTCAATCGTTTAAGTCATTTAATTCATACGTTAAAAAATGGTTTTTTAGGCGCTAAGATTTGGCTCAATAAAATTGATTGCGCAGTGGCATTGTTGGTGGGTGTATTAGCTTGGTTAGTCAGCTCTTTGTCGTTTGTTTACTTATTAAATCAACTGCAAATTCAAATGCCATTTATACAAGCCTTAGCTGCCTACCCATTGGCCATGTTAGCTGGGGCTGCCTCTATGATACCTGGTGGTGTGGGTTCGGTAGAGGCTGTGTTAATTAGTTTATTAGCCGTTTATAGCGTACCAGTGGTGTTGGGTTCAATGGCTGTTATTGGTTTTCGAATTTCTGCTATTTGGACGGCCACTATTTTGGGTATTTTGTCCTTGTCTTATTTAGAGTTTCAAAGGTTGAAAAAAAATCTTTGACAGGTATTTAGGCTTAATCTTCACTTTCACTTTTCTCACTTCATCATGAATATCTCATTAGGCCCACAGCGCATTATTTGTTTAACCGAAGAAACCACCGAGTGGTTATATGAGTTAGGCCAAGAGCATAAAATTGTCGGTATTTCGGGTTATACCGTACGCCCATCTAGAGCGAGGCAAGAGAAGCCAAAAGTCAGCGCTTTTACAAGTGCCAAAATTGACAAAATTTTAGAACTGCAACCCGATTGTGTATTTGGTTTTTCCGATTTGCAGGCTGATATTGCGGCTGCTTTAATAAGGCAGGGCGTACAAGTGACGGTATTTAATCAGCGCAGCGTAGCAGAGATTTTTTCCATGTTGTATCAGGTAGCCGCTATGGTGGGGCAAGAAACTTTGGGTTTGCAAAAAATTACCCAAATGCAATCTCAAATTCAAATAATCCAACAACAGGTGCAAGCCTTATTAGATGCGGGTGCCACAAGACCCAAGGTGTTTTTTGAGGAGTGGGACGTGCCGCATATTAGTGCCATTGCTTGGGTCTCGGAGTTATTAGGGATTGCGGGTGGTGATGATTGTTTTCCTGAGCTTGCCAAAGAGCCTTTAGGTAAAAACCGAATCATTGCTGATAGCCAAACCATTATTGATAAAAATCCAGATATTATTATTGGCTCTTGGTGTGGCAAAAAATTTAGGCCCGATCATGTGGCAGCAAGGCAAGGTTGGCAAGAGGTAAAGGCTGTTAAAAATCAACAATTGTATGAAGTGAAATCCAGTTATATTTTGCAGCCTGGCCCAGCGGCATTAACAGATGGCTTGCAACAACTCCATTCCATTATTGAACAATGGATGAAAAATCAGTTGAAAACTATTGACTAACATTAGAGTTAGCCTTCTTGTAAAATAAAAATGTTGCTTCAGTGGTGCCAGGAAAATGAAGATAACTGCTGATTCTTGCCATACTGCCTTCTAAAAAGTGTTTATGCTAGTTCAACTTCACCGTTTATACATAATTGAACTTCTCCGCCCACCCAAACTTGACCTGCTGTATCTTGTCTAAGTTCTACTCTGCCCTTGCGTTGCATACAAGTGCCTTGTTGTGCGACGTACTGCTTAGGCAAGATTTTTTCTGCAATTAACCACTGTGCCAAACTGGCATTTAAACTGCCAGTGACTGGGTCTTCTAATAGGCCATCTATTGGTGTAAACGCTCTTACTTCAATGTCGGGATTACCTGCAATTTGTGCTTTTTCTTCTGTGCTGTAAGCTGCTGCTACACCCACCATATAGCCTAATTGAAGCAAGTCTTTGGAGTTGGGCTTTAAGGCTAAAACATTACGAGTATTTTTTAACCAGCAACTCATCCAAGTGGGGCCATTGTTGAGTAACTGAGCATGCACAATTTCTTGACTACTAATGCCTAAAGCCTGGGCTAATTGTTCGATTTGTGTAGCGCTTAAATTTTGCCTGTTTAATACAGGTGCGGCAAAGGCCAATTGAGAGGCTTGTCGGGCAACTTTTACTAAACCTACTGCCGATTGTTGCACCACAAACTCTGCATTTTTACTTTTACCACCATTGTTTAAAAATACAAAACAGGAGCCCAAAGTGGGATGACCTGCAAATGGAAGCTCTCCGCCTGGCGTAAAAATGCGCACTTGGTAATCGGCCTCTGGGTGTGTAGGCGCTAATAAAAAAGTGGTTTCTGAAAGATTGGTCCAGCGGGCAAAACTTTGCATCTGTTCGGTGCTAAGTCCGCTTCCATCGGCCACTACCGCCAAAGGGTTTCCTAAATAGGCGGTGTTGGTGAAAACATCCACTTGAGAAAAAGCACGTTTCATAGATGAATCAATAAAAGTTGAAGTTTTAAAAATAGGGGAACTGAATGTCAATGAAATAGAAAGATACTTCAATTGAATTAATACGACAATATATGTCGTTAAAAAAATAGAAGCATCTGGTTTTCAAAAATTACATAGTAGATGCGTGTTGGGCAATGGCTTTGGCTAATAAAGCAATCCCGGTATTGATTTGCTCTTCAGAAGCCGTTACAAATGATAAACGCAAGGTGGCAGGGTCTGGGTTATGGCTATAAAACGGCGCGCCTGGAACAAAGGCTACATTGTGCTCTACTGCAACTGGTAAGAGTTCAACTGCACTCATAGCTTTGCCGTTGACGGTGGGTAATTTCACCCACAGGAACATTCCGCCTTCTGGTTGATTCCACTCTACACCGGCGGGCATTTCTTTGCTAAGGGCGGCTAACATTACATCTCGTTGATGTTTGTATAAGGCACGAATTTC
>JALQUL010000276.1 GCA_023260735.1 Limnohabitans sp.
CACTGCGGTACGAAGATACACGTCAAAGTTTTGTGATCCATCAGGACCCATATCGTTCCACCAATTGAGATAATTGGGTTGCCATTGTTCGAGGGCACGTTGCAAAGTTCGGTCTTCGCTTAAATTCACATTATTAGGAATTTTTTCGCTGTAATTAATGCTCATCTTGTTTCTCCTGATTTAAGAAAAATTCTTACTTTACTGGGGTTAAAAATAAAAAACCAAACTACCAAAGTCTTCAATACGAATCGATTGAGAAATGCTTAGGCATAAGCCTTACACACGATTCCAATCAAAGGCGGCTTTATCTCCTTTGCCATACACTTTTAAAGCGCCTTTTTCACCTACTGCATTAGGACGTTGGAAAATCCAATTTTGCCAAGCAGTTAATCGACCAAATACACGAGTAAACATATTCTCTGGGCCATTAAATCTTAAATTAGCTTCCATACCAGTGAGTGCATCGGGTGACATAGCCACACGCTCTTCAATGGCAATTCGAATTTCATCTGCCCAATCAATATCATCTGGGTTAGAGGTGGCTAATCCAATTGCAAAAGCCGTATCGGCATCTAAAGCTTGATTCATTTTGGCTTTGATCGCATCAAGCGGTGCCAATTCATCATAAAAACGGCGAGCCAAACGACTTTGTTCAGTCACCATTGGGTAAACCCCAAAATTCATTGCATTGACGACAATTTTTGGTGCTGCTGCCTCATCATCTGGCAAGGCCAAATGATAAATTCGGTCACAAGCCAAAGCCAACTCTAAGAAAGTACCAACAAAGCAAGAACCGCTTTCAATTAGGGCAAATAAACTGCGCGAAGAAACATCTAAACGACTAAACGTACGGCGTAATAAACCAATCGTTTCACGCACCAACCAATGATTTTGATGAGTTTGTAAGAACTCGTCCATTTGCAGTACAGCAGCACTATCGCCTTGGGTTTTAATTAACCATGTACCAATTTCCAATTCATTGGTACGCATATTAAGGATGGCATCCTCTAATTCGCGAGCCATTTGTAATGGATACCAATTGGCACCCGCTGCTTCTACCGCCTCCATGCTACTTGGTAAGGCCTGAGTAGGAGCTTTGATTGTCCAAGTAGCGGTTCGTTTGATTCGGTCAATTTGTACGCACACGAATTCATATTGAAGTGAGTCGGCTTCAATACTGCAATGAAGAGGTGTTAACTCTACCCCTTTACCATCGCTGGGTCTGTCACTTTGCTGGGCTAACTCAAGGGCCCTAGCTTGCACTTTAGCGGCAAATTGTGCTGGCTTAGCAATATCATCTACCAAACGCCAGTCTTTTGCTTTTTGCCCTCTTACTCCCTCGGTGGTAGTACAAAAAATATCGGCTAAATCATGACGTACATGGCGCTTATCGGTTACCCGAGTTAAACCGCCAGTCCCGGGTAACACTCCCAATAAAGGAACTTCAGGCAAACTCACTGCACTTGAGCGGTCATCTACCAAAATAATTTCATCACATGCTAATGCCAACTCATAACCACCGCCGGCACAAGCACCATTCACTGCAGCTAAAAATTTTAAACCACTATGCTTGGAAGTGTCTTCAAAACCATTACGCGTTTCGTTGGTAAATTTACAAAAATTGACCTTCCATGCGTGACTAGAAACACCCAGCATAAAAATATTAGCCCCAGAACAAAACACTTTTTCTTTGGCACTGGTAATAACCACTGTTTTCACTTCCGGGTGTTCAAATCGAATTCGATTGATCGCATCGTTTAATTCAATATCTACACCTAAATCATAGCTATTGAGCTTGAGTTTATAACCAGGACGAAGACCTGCATTTTCGTCAAAGTCAGCTTTCAAAGTGGCCACGGCTCCATCAAAGCTCAGCTTCCAATGCCTGTATTGAGTAGGATGAGTTTGATAGTCAACTCTTAAATCAACTGATAATGCAGCATTCATTGAAAGACTCCTTGGAGGAAGATAAAAATAAAAATTTCAATAGGTTGACATGTAATTTAGTGCATCAAACCTATTGCCTTACATGAATTATAATGCACATCAAAATAGATAATCAAGCCTTTTTATGCAAAAAATGCACTTTTTAAACTATTTATAAAAATTTCTTAGCACAAACGGCATGCAACAGCACCAAAATCAAACATTTATTATTGGAAGATGCCATTCGCAATACCTTTTTACTCGCTTCAACTAAAAGCAGATGAAGTGAAATTAAATGAAATTAGGTAGACAGTAGCCTGACTTAGCAAGACAAAAACATACAGCAAAAGTGAAATAAAAATCAACCGTTTATGCGGCAATTTGTAATGCTTCTCGAGCAGTATTTTTGAGCAAATCAAAAGTGGTAACGAGACTTTGCAAACTTGTATTTAAGGTGTAATCTGCTTTTGAATAAAAAGCGGCCCGCCCATCTAAAATTTGTCTTAAATCTTGCAACGCTTCTTTACTAGCGGCCATTGGACGCATATCGCCTTGTGCGGCCACTCGTTGCAAATGATCCTCTGGCACTGCTTTGAGCCATACAGTAGTGCAATGTCCTAATAATAAATTAAAGGAGGCGGAGTCAGAAACCAAACCACCAGGAGTGGCAATTACCACCTCTTGATAAAGCTGTATGGTTTCTTCCAAGGCACGTCTTTCGTAGCGTCTGTAAGCACTCATTCCATATAGACTTTGAATTTCAGACACACTACAGCCCGCAAATTTTTCTATTTCTCGACTAAGCTCCACAAAAGGGTAATCTAGCTCTTGCGCCAGCATTTGACCCAGAGTGCTTTTACCAGCACCTCGCAATCCAATTAATGCCAAACGTTGCTGCTTACCGCCATTCTTAACACCCCCAGTGTCAAGCAATTCACTTACTGCGATACGCACTCTGCGCAAGGTTTCTTCATTTTTATTTTCCAGCATTTCGCGCAGCATTAACCATTCAGGATTAGAGGTAGTCACATCCCCCATTAACTCTGCAATTGAACAGCGCAACGCTTTAGATAAATCAAATAAAACCAAGGCCGACACATTTCCAAGACCGTATTCCAAATTAGCCAAATGTCGCTCTGACATATTGGCTAACTGAGCCACTGCTTTGCGAGTTAAACCACTTC
>JALQUL010000282.1 GCA_023260735.1 Limnohabitans sp.
GTAGGTGCTGCCACTGGAGTCGTTTCACAGCAGGTGCAAGTCATTATTAATGGCGATGGATCGGGAGTTTTTACTTTGTTATCAACAGTAGGGACTCAAAAATTTTTAGACCCACAAGAGGCCCTAGATGCAGCGCAAAAATTGGCACAAGAAACTGCTATTGCCACGGTATTAAGCATGGGGGCCGAACAGCCAGAAGTCAAAATAAGTATCACTAAAAAATTATTGCCTCGTGCAGTCAGTGATGCAGGCTTATTAGAAGCAGTGGTGGTCGCTGAAGCGGTAGGTAGGCCTGTAATGCGTTAAACGCCCTACTGCATTGGAACTATTAGTCGAGCTAATTTGACAACTCAGTTTTCTTTGCTTGTAGCGACTAATGATTAAATGCACACTACACAGCTGATGAGGGGTTAAGCCAATCTAGTCAAGCTTTGCCCGTCTATTTATAAAAAAATATACTCAATTTCGAGGAAACTATCATGTCAGATCTCACCTACCAACAATGGCAACAAGCGGCTAGTCAAATTAAAATCGAAACCGATTTGTTTATTAATGGCCAATTTGTACCGGCATTATCTGGGCAAACCTTCGACTCCATTAATCCTGCCAATGGACAATTATTGGCGCAAATGGCTAAAGGCAATGAAGACGATATTAACCGTGCAGTAGCCAATAGCGTTCAAGCCTGGAAGGACCAACGCTGGAGTGGTCTAGCCCCTACTCAACGTATGGAAGTGCTTTTAAAATTTGCCGATTTATTAGAAGCTAATCAAAATGAATTAGCCTTACTTGAAAGTCTTGATATGGGTAAACCTATTCGAGACGTGTTAGGTATTGATATTCCAGAAGTGCTTAAAACGATTCGTTATTTTGCACAGTGTATTGACAAAATTGAAGGTGCTGTTACGCATACTGCACCTCAGGCTCAGCATTTAATTATGCATGAACCATTGGGCGTAATTGGCGCAATTACCCCATGGAATTACCCCATGTTAATGTCCATTTGGAAAGTCGCACCTATTTTAGCGGCTGGTAATTGTGTGGTGCTTAAACCCGCCGAACAATCACCGTTTACCGCTGGCAAAATGGCACAACTGTTTGTACAAGCAGGCGGCCCTGCAGGTGTGTTTAATGTGGTGAATGGTTTAGGCGTAGAAGCCGGTAAAGCCCTCGCCTTGCACAACGATATTATTAAATTATCGTTTACTGGCTCTACCCCCGTCGGCAAACAATTATTGGTTTATGCAGGCCAGTCCAATATGAAGCGCATAGCACTAGAAACCGGTGGTAAATCTCCACAAATATTTTTGCCCGATTTATACAACCTAGAGGCCGCAGTAGACCGAGCCATTGGCGGTATTTACGACAATGCAGGTCAAGTCTGTAACGCAGGTTCTAGGCTATTAGTGCATAGCAGTATTCATGATGACTTTATTGATTTGTTTAAACAACGCACCGCCAACTTTTATTCGGTAGGCGACCCACTCGACCCAGCGACTAGCATGGGGCCTTTGGTGACAGCACGTCAGCAAAGCAACGTTATGGGACATATTCAAAGAGCGGTACAAGAAGGTGCTTCTTTGGTGATGGGTGGAGATGTTGCTTCTGCACTGCCCAATGGTTGCGGTGTGAACCCCACTTTGTTTGTGGGCGGTTTACCTTCCATGAAAATCGTTCAAGAAGAGGTTTTTGGCCCCGTAACGGTAGTACAAAAATTCGACACCGAGCAACAAGCCATAGAACTAGCCAATGATTGCCAATTTGGCCTAGCGGCATCAGTTTGGACCTCTGATTTGCGCGCTGCCAATCGAGTAACCCGTCAGTTAGAGGCTGGCGTGGTATGGGTCAATTGTTTTGGTGATGGCGATATGACACAACCGTTTGGTGGCTATAAGTTAAGTGGTAACTCACGCGATAAACATATGATGAG
>JALQUL010000383.1 GCA_023260735.1 Limnohabitans sp.
CGACCACGGTTTGACGCCACGAATCGCAGATTTGAAAGTGAACAGGAAAGTCAATGAAATCAACGATCTACCAACACCACCTCCGCGCCAGTGCTAGCTTTTCGTACCGTCACTTATTGCACTGAAAACGAGGAGACCCCGCCACTGGCAAGCTGTGTTTGCTGTCGGTGGTGACGACAAACTTTCTCTTGCCTCGGGCCTTGATGCCATGCGCCTTCATGAGCCGCTGAACGCGGTCTTTGCCCACCCGGATGCCGCGCGCGAGCAACTCCTTCCATACCCTTGGCCAGCCGTATTCGCCTTTGACTTCGGCGTGGATGGCTCGGATATGCGCCAGCAGCGCCTCGTTGCTGTGCCGCCCGCCGGGCAGGCTGGGCCGGTCTTGCGCGCGCCTGCGCTGGTGCTCGAAGTAGCCGCTGACACTGACGTTCAGAACCTCGCAGATCAACGTGATTGGCCACATCGCGCGGAACAGAAAAATCCAGGCGTACTTCACAGCGACTCCCTCGCAAAGTACGCCGTCGCTTTTTTTAGGATGTCGCGCTCCATCTTCACACGCGCCAGCTCCGCGCGCAGCCTCGCCAGCTCCATCTGCTCGGCACTCACCGGGCGTTCACCTGCGCCTTGCAACGCACCCGTGTCAGCCAGCCGCACCCAGTTGCTCAGCGTCTGCTTGGGCACCCCCAGCACACGCGCCGTCACGGACGCTTCCTGCCCCGCCTTGACCAGCCTGACGGCCTCTAGCTTGAACTCCACCGTGTACCGCGCTCGGCGATTCGATCCGTCTTTCTTGCTCATCTTTCGTGCTCCATGAATCCATTCTCAACTTCGGCTATGGAGTACGTTTTTCGGGGACAAGGTCAGTCTAGCTTTGAGTGTTTGCGCACCGGGTTGTAGAAGCGCTCGATGTAATCGAACACGTCGGACCTGGCTTCTTCCCTTGTCCGGTAGACCTTGCGGCTGAGCCGTTCAGTCTTCATCGACGAGAAGAAGCTCTCCATCGCAGCGTTGTCCCAGCACTCACCGCGACGGCTCATGCTGCAGGTGATGCCCTGTGCCTTGAGCAGTTGCTGGAAGTCGTCGCTGGTGTATTGACTGCCCTGGTCCGAGTGGTGCATCAGCGAGCTGGGTTTGCCGCGTCGCCAAAGGGCCATCAGCAATGCGTCGCTCACCATCTTGGCCTGCATGGTGTCGCTCATCGACCACCCCACGATGCGGCGTGAGTACAGGTCCATCACCGCCGCCGCATACAGCCAGCCCTCAGCCGTCCAGATGAATCGCCCCGGGTTTTGAGGAGGCTCTTTTCTCTGAGAGGATTGAGCCATGAGCAAGAAGTCGAACCAGTTTTCACCTGAGGTCCGCGAGCGTGCTGTTCGCATGGTGCGTGAGCACAGAGGCGAGTACCCCTCGCTGTGGGCCACCATCGAGTCCATCGCCCCCAAGATCGGCTGCGTGCCCCAGACCCTCAACGAATGGGTCAAGCGAGACCAGATCGATTCCGGCGTGCGCGACGGCATCACGACATCCGAACGTGAACAGATGAAGGCGCTGGAGCGCGAGGTCAAAGAGCTGCGCAAAGCCAACGAGATCCTGAAGCTGGCCAGCGCGTTTTTCGCCCAGGCGGAGCTCGACCGCCGTCTGAAGTCCTGAACAACTTCGTCGATCAGCATCGACAGGCCTACGGGGTCGAGTCGATCTGCAAAGTGCTGCAGATCGCCCCGTCAGGCTATTGGCGCCATGCTGCTCATCAGCGAAATCCCCAGCTGCGCTGCCCGCGCGCCCAGCGTGACGACACCCTGGTGCCGCACGTTGAGCGCGTCTGGCAAGCCAACATGCGGGTCTACGGCGCCGACAAGGTCTGGAAACAGATGAACCGGGAGGGAGTTGTCATTGCCCGCTGCACGGTTGAGCGGTTGATGAAGCGACTGGGCTTGCAGGGCGTGCGCCGGGGCAAGGTGGTGCGCACCACCCTCAGCGACATGAAGGCCCCTTGCCCGCTGGATCGGGTCAATCGGCAGTTCAAGGCCGAGCGGCCGAACCAGCTGTGGGTCTCGGACTTAAATAATCTTTTTTATTAGAAAAATAGAGCACATCCTCGCCAAAAGTGAGGGTGTGCTTTCTCACTTCATCAGCCCAATAACAAAGGCACAAAAATGGCAAAACGTGATTATTACGAAGTACTTGGGGTTAAACGAGATGCTTCAGAAGAAGATATTAAAAAAGCTTATCGCAAACTAGCGATGAAGCATCACCCTGACAGAAATCAAGGGGAAAATGCCAAAGTAGCAGAAGCTAAATTTAAAGAAATTAACGAAGCTAATGCCATTTTGTCGGATAAAGAAAAACGAGCTGCCTATGACCAATACGGCCATGCTGGAGTCGATCCTAATATGCGTGGGGGCGGTGGTGGCGCTGAAGGTTTTGGTGGTTTTGGCGACGCCTTTGGAGATATATTTGGCGATATCTTTGGTGGGGGTCGTCGAGGTGGCGGTGGTCGACAAGTCTATCGTGGCAATGATTTAAGTTATGCCATGGAAATTACCCTTGAGGAAGCAGCAAGTGGTAAAGACAGTCAAATTAGAGTACCTAGCTGGGATGAGTGCAGCAACTGTCATGGCAGTGGTGCTAAACCTGGTACGCAGGCTACTACTTGTAATACTTGCCAAGGGCACGGTCAGGTACAAATGCGCCAAGGGTTTTTCGCAGTGCAACAACCTTGCCCTAGCTGTAAAGGCACTGGTAAATATATTCCTGACCCATGTAATGTGTGTATGGGTGTTGGCAAAATTAAGAATAACAAAACGCTAGAAGTCAAAATTCCTGCAGGCATTGATGACGGAATGAGAATTCGTAGTACAGGTAATGGCGAACCAGGAACCAATGGTGGCCCTCCTGGCGATTTATTCATTGAAATTCGACTGAAAAAACATGATATTTTTGAACGTGATGATGACGACTTACATTGCACGGTTCCAATTAGCATGATTACGGCTGCTTTAGGAGGTGAAATTGAGGTCCCCACCTTGTCAGGTAAGGCCGCTATCGATATTCCAGAAGGAACTCAGTTTGGCAAACAATTTAGATTGCGTGGTAAAGGTATAAAGGGTGTACGCTCGAGTATGCCTGGTGATTTATATTGCCATATCAGCATTGAAACCCCCGTCAAACTCACAGAACATCAGCGTAAATTATTAAAAGAGCTAGACGAATCGCTTAAAAAAGGTGGCTCTAAACATCAACCTAGTGGTGACTCTTGGACTGACAAACTGAAGAAATTTTTTGCTTAATTTTTATCTGTTTCGTAAATGTCATTCAAGTTGAATATTGAGTTCTTAGACTCAGCATACAATTGGATGACATTTTTTTCGCCTATCTGTTTATTAAAATACTGTGACATAGCGAGACTTGCTTTGAACAGCTTTCATAACTGGCGTTTATTTATGTTCTCAAAATGTTAAATGACTCTGTCACCAAGGTCTCCTAAGTCTGGCCATTTTGCGGGCAAGATCATTCTTTTATTCATAAGTCGATTCACCATATTAAAAGCGCCAATCAAATGAAATTTACATTTCCGACCACCCGATGGATGCTCATTTTATTAATGACATTATTTATTTCTAGTGTAGGAAACTGGGCATTTTGGTCTGATTTTTTTAAATTTTTACCTAATTCTGGCTTAAGAAGTATTGCTTTTACAGTTGGCACATTTTTTGTGATTGCTGGACTTATCGGCAGTTTTTTTAGTTTAGTGATTTGGCCCAAAATTGACAAAATAATTTTTATAATTTTGTTAATTTCGACCGCATTAGGTTGCTATTTTATGGTCACCTACGGAATAGTGATTGACGAAGACATGTTGACCAATGTCTTTCAAACCGACATCAAAGAAAGCCATGATCTTTTAAGTTGGAAGTTAATTACCACCTTTTTTTTACTAGGAGTATTACCTAGCTTTTTGGTGTGGAAATTTAAACTCACCCAAAAATCAGTTCTGCAAAATGTCACCGAAAATATAATTGTTTTTATAACTAGTATCTTGATCGCTCTCTTAAGTGTATTTGCGGTCTATCAAGATTTTGCATCACTCATGCGAAATCAACCCCATATTCGTTTTTTAATTACACCACTTAATACGATTTATGGTTTAGGACAACTTAGTTTCAAACCATTATTTACGATTAAAAAACCTTTTCAAACTATTGGTCAGGATGCGGTTTTAATCCAGCCAAATTCGAATAATAAGTTACCTCCTATGCTGGTACTTGTAATTGGTGAAACTGCAAGAAGTGGAAATTTAGAAATTAACGGCTATACAAAACCCACCACTCCCCACTTAAGAAATTATTTTAATCAACAAGAAATAAGTAGTTTTAAAAATGTTTGGTCTTGTGGAACCAGTACTGCCACGTCACTACCTTGTATGTTTTCACCTTTAGGTAAAGAAGAGTTCGAGAATAGAAAAAATGATTCAGAAAATTTTCTTGATATTTTTACTAAAGTGGGAATGGGTGTTATTTGGATTGATAATCAATCAGGATGTAAGAAAAATTGTGCCCGCATACCCACCTATGAGACAGCTGATTTAAAAGACGAGCAACTCTGTACAACGGGTACTTGTTTAGATGAAATCATGCTAAAAGATTTAGATAAAAAAATCAATTTACTTTCAGCTGTACAAAGAGAAAAAGGTATTGTTATAGTGCTACACCAAATGGGTAGTCACGGACCTGCCTACTATAAAAGAAGTCCAAATACTTTGAAACAATTTTTACCCGAATGCACTACTAATGTTTTGCAGGAATGTAAAAAACAGGAGCTCATTAATGCCTATGACAATTCGATTATTTATTTAGATCACTTTTTACACCAAACCATAGAGTGGCAAAAAGCTCGGAAAGATCAATATGCCATGTCCATGGTTTATTTGTCTGATCATGGTGAATCATTAGGCGAAAATAATATTTATCTGCATGGGCTACCATATGCCATTGCACCCAGTGTTCAAAAAAAGGTACCTTGGATTACTTGGTTAGCCCCTGAATTTCAAAAACAAAGAGGTATTGATCAAAAATGTTTGAATAAAATAAGTGATCAAAAACTCAGCCATGATCATTTATTCCATTCGGTTTTAGGCTTAATGAATATACAAACTAAAGAGTATCAAAAGCCTCTGGATATTTATTCGAGTTGTGCAAAATAAGTAATTCGTTATTGAGTTGGTTGCTTATTTTAATGAATAAATGGCGGGTAAAAAAGTTTCAAATAAATCGAGTTGCCCTTGTCCTCTTGTAAAGCGTGAGTGCCTAGTCACGTCATTAGCTTGAATTAACTGATGATTTTTGATTTGCGATGAAGTGGTTGGCCTCATTTGCACTTTTTTTATTTTGGGATCAACAAATAACTGTGAGCCTAGAGATTTGGTTCCTAAGCTGTCAAAAAATGGCCAATATTTTCTGCAGTAGGCCGCTTTAATATGGGTGGTTGCTTCAATCAAGGCATGACCATCACCCCATAACACCACTTGACGCTCCCAATAACACTCGGTTTTATGAGTCCCTGCAATTTTTAAATACACTTTTTTTTGGTGAATTAATTGCACCGAAAAATGCTCTACATTTTGCTTTATTTTTTGTGTCAAAGACCCCTTGGTACAGGGCCAATGTTGCGCTGATTTTGGTAAGTTCCAAAACGCTCCCATTTGAACTTTACCCACTATAGGAGCTAAACGAGTTTTCATAACCTGTAGAAAAAATAATGCATGGTTGATATTGGAAATGGGTTTGGATAATCAACTTTATGTCAACTCATTCAAACCCAATATGCCATTTTATTTACCCAAGTTTAACCGTTCACATAACTGAGATACAGGGGTAACTTGATTCATGGTGTAAAAATGAATCGCAGGAATCCCGCCTGCAATTAAACGCTCGCAAAGTGCCGTCACTACATCAAGGCCAAACGCTTTGATCGAAGCGAGGTCATCTCCATAACTATTAAGTCGAAGTCGAATCCACCTTGGAATTTCAGCCCCGCACATATCAGAAAAATGAAGCAATTGTGTACTATTGGTAATCGGCATAATACCTGGCACGATTGGAATTTTTACCCCCAAGCGTTGCACATCATCGACAAATCGGAAATAAGCATCTGCATTATAAAAATATTGCGTAATAGCCGAATTAGCCCCACTTTTGGCCTTAATGGCAAAGGCATGAAGATCATGATCTGGCGTACGTGCTCTTGGGTGAGTTTCAGGATAAGCGGCTACTTCAATCCAAAACTCATCGCCACGCTCATCACGTATAAATTCGACTAAATCGTTGGCATAGGCAAACTCACCGTCAGTGCCATAACCACTCGGTAAGTCACCCCTCAATACTACTAAACGTTTGCAACCCATATCACTTAATGTTCTGAGTTCTCGCCTTACAGTAGCCTTGGTTGCCCCTACACAAGTGAAATGAGAAGCGGCTTGTTTACCGTCAATTAAAATTTCGCCTACGGCAGAAAAAGTACCATCTTGAGTAGAGCCACCCGCACCGTAAGTAACAGAACAAAACTCTGGATTTAATGAATAAAGTTCGTGACGAACTTGGCGAATTTTAATTACACCTTCTTCTGTTTTAGCGGGGAAAAACTCCAAACTAATAGGTAAAGAAGAAGTTTTATTCACTGCAGAAATATTCTGCGTTGTTTGTTTTTGGCTTTCCATCTATAGGCCCTCCTAGGGTATGAGTTAGCCCTTACACACCCTATTTTTGTACGATTACAAAAAATTCTGTGTTGCCGTCACCACCTAAAATAGGTGATTCTAGCCACATGGTTGGCAACAAACCTTGATCCTGCAAACAGTCATTCAGTCTTTGTTTAACCTTATCGTAATACTTGGCATCTACCAAGCCACCCTTACCAATTTCAGTCGGGCTTAATTCAAATTGAGGTTTGACTAAACTGATTAAATGACCACCTTTTTTAAGTAAAGGTAGTATCACAGGAAGAATATGCGTTTGTGAAATAAAGGATAAATCTACCACCACCAAATCAAAAATTGCTTGTGGTAAATCATCTCTACCTAATGCTAAACCTAAAGCATCATGTACAGCATCGACATCTCTCGCATTAACACCTTGCAATGCCATTACACGCGCATCCAGTGCTAAGGATGGGGCCAACTGATCATGACCCACATCAATTCCTAATACTGATTTTGCACCCGCTTGTAATAAGCAATCGGTAAAACCACCAGTGGATTGACCAACGTCTAAGCATGCGTAGTTTGCTACTTTTATACCGGCTTGCTCAAGAGCTCCAGACAGCTTTAAACCTGCCCTAGAGACGTATTGAAGGTCAGAGGTATCAAGTAATTGAATGTCAGCATGCACAGGCAGATCTTGACCATTTTTTTGAATGGGTAACCAAGCCGCATTGACGGAAATACTACTGCGCCATTGCACACCAGCTGCAATCAAGCGCTGAGCAACTGCACGAGTAGGAGCAAAGCCACGGTGGACTAATAATTGATCTGCACGCATAAAAAGCCTCAGCTTAACAGCTAGGGCCCAAGCTGTTACAAGGTATTAAAAACAGCTCCAGCAAAGGCAAACATAAATTGGCTTTTAACAGCACTTTACATATCTGCCTTTTTTGAAGTGGATTAATAACGGTAGGTATCAGCCTTGTAAGGACCTTGCTTGCTTACACCAATGTAAGAAGCTTGTTCGTCTGTTAACTCAGACAACATCGCACCTACTTTTTGTAAATGTAAGCGTGCTACTTTTTCGTCAAGGTGTTTTGGCAACACATAAACTTGACCTTCTTTGTAGCTCTTAGATTTGGTAAACAATTCGATTTGGGCAATAGTTTGGTTAGCAAAGCTAGATGACATCACAAAGCTTGGATGACCTGTTCCGCAACCTAAATTCACTAAGCGACCTTTAGCCAACAAAATAATGCGCTTGCTTGGCTTACCTGCTTTAGCGGGGAAAATAACATGATCAACTTGTGGTTTGATCTCTTCCCATTTGCATTTCTCTAATGAAGCAACGTCAATTTCGTTGTCAAAGTGACCAATATTACAGACAATCGCTTGGTCTTTCATAGCAGACATGTGCTTGTAAGTAATAACATTTTTATTACCAGTTGCAGTTACAAAAATATCAGCTTTATCGGCTGCATATTCCATAGTCACTACTTTATAACCTTCCATAGCAGCTTGCAAAGCATTGATTGGATCGATTTCAGTTACCCATACTTGTGCGGATAATGCACGTAATGCTTGTGCAGAACCTTTGCCCACATCACCGTAGCCAGCAACTACTGCTACTTTACCAGCGATCATGACATCAGTGGCACGTTTGATGGCATCTACTAAAGACTCACGGCAACCGTATAAGTTGTCAAATTTAGATTTAGTAACAGAGTCGTTAACGTTAATAGCACGCAATTTTAAAGTGCCTTTGGCAGACATTTCGTTTAAGCGTAAAACACCTGTGGTGGTTTCTTCTGTTACACCAATAATGTTTTTCAAACGACGGCTGTACCATGTTGGATCAACTTTAAGTTTGGCTTTAATAGCGTTAAACAAACACACTTCTTCTTCAGAAGTAGGTTTGGCCAACAATTTGAGATTTTTCTCTGCTTGTGCGCCTAAATGCATTAACAAAGTTGCATCGCCACCGTCATCCAAAATCATGTTTGGACCTTCAGTTTTCGAGCCTTTTGGTCCAAATTCAAAAATGCGGTGTGTGAAGTCCCAATATTCTTCAAGGGTTTCACCTTTGTGTGCAAACACTGGTGTACCAGCAGCTACTAATGCAGCAGCAGCGTGATCTTGGGTAGAGAAAATATTGCAAGAAGCCCAACGAACTTCAGCACCTAAGGCTTGCAATGTTTCTACTAAAACAGCTGTTTGAATGGTCATGTGTAATGAACCAGTAATACGTGCACCTTTTAAAGGTTGTGCTTTAGCGAACTCTTCACGAATAGCCATTAAACCTGGCATTTCTGTTTCTGCAATATTAAGCTCTTTACGACCCCAAGCAGCTAATGTTAAATCTGCAATTGCGTAATCTGGAGTAGCGCTAACTGCAACCGCTTTTGGGCTAGCTTTGGCTTTTGTTACCGCAGGTTTAACGGCTTTACTTGGTCTTTTGGTTTTTACTTCTACTGTGCTCATGATTCAAACTCCTAAATGATTTGGGAGCCACTTTAAAAAAGTGCATGAGTAATAGATGGACTCACCGCACAAGTTTAAAGTGGGTGAGCGCAGTTGAAACATTGTGAAGTGTTCGAGCCTCGTACTGGTTTTAATTGATCCAGACTGCAGCGCTCCTCGAACAGGCATATATTATAGCCAATTTTTTCTTGCATGCTTAATTTGTTGCAAAAGAAAGGTGAATGGCACTTTAGACAATGCTTGATAGCAAAGTGCTTTGCATGATGAATAGGCAAAATTAAGTAGCCTAATCTTTAGCTATTTTGTCTATCACACCAGGCTAGCTAGCAATTTGATGAATCATTCATTGCGTAAAACCAAGCATAATAATTAAAAATGCGTCACTAAATTAATAAAATAGCCTTTACTTTTATAACTCAATTGCGACAAGTCGGCACTAAAATCGGTAAAGTTATAGCCAACGCCTAATCGAATATTTTTAGTGATTTCTTTTTCGACAGCTACTAACACACCTTTTTTCACTCCATCTTTTTCAGTTTTTAACATTCTGTATTCGGCCATTAATGCCCAGCCCGTCGTAAGCGCATCCTTATCTAGTGGGTTTGCATTTTTTTTGCCCGTCAATCGGCCAGAGACTTTATACCTTACTTGTGCAGCAGCATAGGTTGCGTTATTGGTAAACCAATCACCCTGACCGCGCTCAAGTCGAATAGAGGTTTGACGCTTAGCCAACTTAGCTCCCAAATACCAGTTTTTATTCAACTCATAAATCCCCTCAACAGAAAGAATATGAGATTTTTGATCAAACTCCGAGCCGTTACTACTCACTTGGCTAATTGGTGCTAAATCATATAAATATGCATACTTGGCTAACAAATTCCAACGCTCTGCAATTGGGCTCCAAGCAAAACCCAAACTTCCATCCATCAACTCGGCCAATTGATTTTTTGCATTTACTGCAGATTCTCTTGCCTTTGACAATTGTTTTTCTGTATTGGAATAATTCAATTTAGAGGTCATGTGCCAGTCATCCGAAAGCTTATAGGACAGCCGGTTAGTAGTTAATAATTGAACCGTTTTTGATTCATTCACAGTAGCTGTTTTATCTTGTCTTTGTTCTAACTTGCTACTCCATTCGATTTTTTCATCGGTATAAGCTCCTGTGAATGAAACGCTTTGGCGATCTATTTGTTGACTAGAAAAAGCCGTCCAAGAATCAGAAATAGCCGCCGAACTATTACCAGTTGAATTTTTTACACTACCCTTTTGATAAGAGGTACCAAATTGCCAGTTTTGTTGTGGAACCACATCTAAACCAATGCTATTCGTTAAACCCTTTGACTGTGTACTTTCAGAAATTTGAGTTTCGGTATTCATTCTCAAATGCTCAGTTAACTGCAAGCGCTGACCTAAGGTCCAACCTTGTTGCTGATTAAATGTACGTGATGCAATTAAACTATCGGCTGGATTTTGCGAATTGTAGCTAGAAGGGCTGTAAACGTATGAGCCGTATAAAGAATGTGAATCGGTTCTTTTGTAATCCGCACTAGCAGTCGTTACTGCACCTCGGTCACCTTCGGTGTGCTCAAGCGCAAGGCTTGATTCTTGATTGAGTAAATACTTAGTGCCCACTGTATAGGCATCATTTGAACTATAGTTTTTTTCTGCAAAACTCGATTGCATAGAGGCAAATACATCTAACTCTGGATTGATTTTTTTATTGACTCGCAGGCCAACTAAACCGGCTTCACTTGTTTCAGATTTTGCCACTGAAGCAGTTTGATTGTTTAAAACAATATGCTCTAACTCAGCCACAACCGTACTACTAGAGTCGTAATTCCATACTGCACTTAAATTTTGCTTATCTACGGTTTCAATTTTTTGAATCTTAGGGGTAGCTGAAGTACCAGAGTTATTACTTATATTTTGGCTCGACTCTATATGCTTAGCAGAGGCTAATACTTGCCAATTAGGCGAGACCATAGCAAGTACTTCTAATCCTGTGTCAAGTTGTTGCTTGCCAGAAGAGGTTACATGAGTGGAAGAAAAATTTGCATCTTTTTGTTTAGCCCATGTCGCAATTTTGACTGGATTTTGACTTACACCCATCTCTTGCGTATTCACTCTAGCCTCGACAGAATAAGCCATTCCTTGGTTAGATGAGTTGGCATTACTTAGACTGTTTTGTTGAAAACTTAAACCGCCATCAGCAGAGAAAAATTGTGGCGCAATATTGCTTTTTGATTGTGCCAACTCTGACTTAATCCATGTACCGGTGCCAGCCTGATATGCAAGACTAGTCCCAGCCAATTCATAATCTTGACCTGCACGATTTTCTTTAACGTAATTGGCACCAATAGCCAATTGGTCATTGAGCCACTTCTTCACCTCAAAACCCACACTCATGTTATTGGGGTCAAATTGCTTAGGGTAATATTCGTAACGGGCAACTAACACATTATTGAACCCATCGAGCTCAATATCTTGAATAGGATTGTTATCTTTGGTAATTTGTAGCAAAGGCCGAGTCAAAATAATTCTGCCCTGAAACTCATCAAGTTGATAATCTCTACCCGCCTTTAAATCGTAACTATTGATCACTCTAGAACTCAATTTGTCTCTTAGCTCTAAAGTGACTTGTTCAGAGCCAGAAACAATATCGGTTTGTGGC
>JALQUL010000203.1 GCA_023260735.1 Limnohabitans sp.
TCAATTGGCATACAATACAGTGTTTACAAAGACTTTCAAACAACAAAAAAGCCCTCTTGAAATCATCAAAAGGGCTTTTTTTTAACGAAATATGAATTAAGAATTGAATCCCAGCTTAATCAATCAATTTTTTTTGCAAAAAATGAGCCACACCCATACCAGGATCTAATTGATAGGCTTCAAAACCCATACGTTGATAAAGTTTATTTGCTGCCTGATTCCCTGAAAGAACTTCTAGTGTTAACTTACAAGCACCGCGTTTACGTGCGACCTCAATTACTCTGTTGAGCATTAATTCGGCTACGCCTTGACCTCTGTAGGCTTCTATCACTGCCACATCGTGTACATTGACCAAGGGCAAACAGGCAAATGTTGAAAACCCTTCAAAACAATTAACCAAACCAATGGGTAAATCGGCTTGACCGTGTTTTTTTGCAAAGGCCAAAATACTAAATGCTTGTGGCCTTTTTGCTAAAGAAGATACCAAACGATTATGAGTAAACTCACTTAAACCTTGGCCTCCACCTGCAGGATCTTTGGCATAAGCATCTAATAATTCAACTAGTGCTCTGCCATGATTAGGATTGGAATAATCCGCAACTAGGACTTGTATTTCTTCTTTTAAACTCATGCGTCTTTCGGTTAAGGCAATTGAAAATTAACAGTTATGCACCCACCAACTCACTTAAGTGTTCAGCGATTTGTTGAGCCTGTCCTTCAAGAGAAGACTCTACCATAATTCGTAGCAAAGGTTCTGTGCCACTTGGTCTAATCAGCAATCTTCCTGTACCTTTTAATAATTTCTCAGCTTTTGTAATCTCTTGCATAAAGTTTTGATTATCTTGCCAATTATTACCAGGCTTTAATTTAACATTAATCATGACTTGAGGACACAAGCTAACCCCATTGAGCAACTCCTGCAGGTTTTGACCGGTACGAGCACACGCTTGCAAAACCTGTAAGGCACTGACTAAGCCGTCGCCGGTGCTATGTTTATCGAGGGCTAATAAATGGCCTGAGCTTTCACCGCCCAATAACCAACCACGCTTATGCAATTCTTCCAGCACATAACGATCGCCTACTTTTGCCCTGATTAGCTCTAAACCTTTGGCATTTAAGGCGTTTTCAATGGCTATATTGGTCATTAAAGTACCAACTACCCCTGGCACTTTTTCGCCTAAGGCAAGTCGATCTACAGCCATTAAATAAAGTAACTCATCACCATTATAAAGTCGACCACTTGCATCTACTATTTGTAGACGATCTGCATCGCCGTCAAGTGCAATACCAATATCCGCATGATGCTCTAAAACGGTATTTACCAAGGCTTGCGGATGCGTAGCACCCACCTCTTTGTTGATATTTAAGCCGTCAGGGGAACAACCAATTGCAATGACTTCTGCACCCAACTCATGAAACACCTTTGGGGCTATTAAATGAGCGGCACCGTGCGCTGCATCTACTACAATTTTTAAACCTTTTAAACTTAAATCGTTGGAGAAGGTACTTTTACAAAACTCGATATACCGACCAGCTGCATCATCTAATCGCTTGGCCTTGCCAAGCATTACTGAGTCCACCCAAACAGGTGCCTCTTCAAGTGCTTGCTCTACTTCAAGCTCCCAAGCGTCATCTAGCTTAGTGCCTGCTGCACTAAAAAACTTGATGCCGTTATCATGATAGGGATTGTGGCTAGCACTGATCACCACGCCAAGGCTGGCCCTTTGTGCACGAGTTAAATAAGCCACACCAGGGGTTGGAATAGGGCCTAACAGCAAAACATCAACACCAGCCGAGTTAAACCCCGACTCTAGGGCGCTCTCGAGCATATAGCCAGAAATACGGGTATCTTTACCGATTAAAACCAAAGGACGCTTATGTGATTTTTTTAATACCCTACCCACTGCATGAGCAAGCCTAAGAATAAAATCAGGGGTAATGGGGCTTACTCCGACCAAACCACGAATACCATCTGTACCAAAATATTTTCTTGACATAATTTTCTTTTTAAAACTCAAATAATAAATACAGATGGAAAAAAGTAAAGCTCAAGTAGATTGATTTTTCCAAACTGCTTTTAATACTTGTAAGCCCTGATGAGTAGCCAACACATCATGTACTCGAACAATTTTAGCACCTCGTTCGAGCGCCAAAATTGCAGCCACCACACTAGGCAATAAACGATCTTGAACTTCTAAGTTAGTCACTGAACCAATTGAAGACTTGCGTGACCAACCTGCCAAAATTGGAAAACCGAGCTTTAAAAATTCGGCTTGTTGTGCTAACAAAGTAAAATTTTGATCCACTGTTTTACCAAAGCCGACACCGGGATCAAGTGTAATTCGACTCGCTTGCACTCCCATTTGCATCAAGCTTTGCGCCCTAGAT
>JALQUL010000266.1 GCA_023260735.1 Limnohabitans sp.
TTTATTTTTCAGAAATTGACTTGATATATTCAAATTCTCAGTTGCTGCTGAAAAATAATCAGTTTTAAAAGGAATTATTATGTCTATTCGTCGTCAATTGATTAAGTTTTTAGGTGCTTGCACCATTGCAAGTACCAGTATGTTGGCATCTTTAGCTTTTGCCGCCGATATGGCTCCAGACGCCATGATTAAATTGGTTTCTAATGATGTCATGGATGCCATTAAGAAAGACAAAAGCATAGTAGAGGGCGATTTAACTAAAATCAGTCAGTTAGTTGATAGTAAAGTTATTGTGCATGTCAATTTTAAAAGAATGACATCTTCTGCCGTGGGCCCAGCTTGGAACAAAACTACCCCAGAGCAACAAACTCAATTACAAAATGAGTTTAAAACACTCTTGATTCGAATTTATGCTGGCGCCTTGTCGCAGGTAAGCGATCAAACTATTGCCATTAAACCCGTTCGTATGTCTGCTGAAGACCAAGAAATTGTGGTTAAAACTGAAGTACGTGGCCGTGGCGATCCTATCCCATTAGAATATCGTTTAGAAAAAACACCTGGTATAGGCTTAGGTTGGAAAATTTACAACTTTAATGTTAATGGTATTTGGATGATGGAAACCTATCGTAATCAATTTGCGCAAGAAATTAATTCTAAGGGAATTGATGGTTTAATATCATCTCTCAAAGATCGTAACGTCAAAGCTGCAGTTACAAAAAAATAAGGAGCATCACATCATGTTTGCATTACCTGGTCGACTCACAAGAGAGAATGCATTGGTTTGTATGGATCAGGGTGCTTTAGCATTAGCTCAAACCAACACAGCCGAGTTTTTAATTGATGGTCAAGCCCTTACACAGTTTGATTCTGCTGCTTTAGCCGTGTTGGTGGAGTTACGTAGAAAAGCCGCAGCTGCAGGAAAAAAATTGGTCCTGCTTCATGTGCAACCTAGACTGCTTGAATTAGCTACTCTTTATGGCGTGAGCAAAATGTTGGGTTTAGCTTCAAATGATGTTAATCTAGGACAGTAAGTTCAAAAATAAGCGCTTTTAACCAAGGCTTTTTACTGTTTATTTCGTTTAAAGGCGGTGTATGTCTTAGAATCAAGGCAATATGTCTGCGATTCAATTTAACACCGTCTCAAAGTCCTTTTTGTCCAAAAAGGCATCCGGCAACACTGTACATGCGGTGCAGAATGTTGATTTTAAAATTCAGCAAGGTGAGTTCTTTGGTTTATTAGGCCCTAACGGTGCAGGTAAAACCACGCTTATCAATATGTTGGCAGGCCTCACTAGGCCATCGAGTGGTTCAATACAGGTTTTGGGTAAAGATGTAGTGCAAGACTACCGTGACACTCGACGCTCTTTAGGTATTGTTCCTCAAGAATTAGTATTCGACCCATTTTTCTCTGTGATTGAAACTCTTAAAATTCAATCGGGCTATTTTGGTTTAAAAAACAATCTACCTTGGATTGAAGAGTTATTAGAAAGTCTAGGCCTATCCGATAAAGCCAACGCTAATATGCGCCAGTTATCTGGTGGTATGAAGCGCAGAGTGTTAGTCGCACAAGCCTTGGTACACAAACCACCGGTTATTGTTTTAGATGAGCCCACTGCTGGAGTTGACGTAGAGCTACGTCAAACCTTGTGGCATTTTATTGCCAAATTGAATAAACAAGGTCATACCGTTTTATTAACTACTCATTACCTTGAAGAAGCAGAGGCATTATGCAATCGTATTGCGATGTTAAAGGCAGGTAAAGTAATTGCACTTGATTCGACCTCGGCACTCTTAAAAAATGCCTCGGGTAATATGTTGTGTTTTAAATTAGATGCTGAATTACCACTTGAGTTAGCTCAAAAAGCCCGTGTAACAGGCCGTATGGTGCAAATACCCGCTTCCACAGCTACTGATGTCGAGGCTATTTTGGCTCAAGTTCGATTGGCTGGTTTAAATGCCCAAGAGGTTGAAATTCGAAAAGCCGATTTAGAAGATGTTTTCCTCGATTTAATGTCTTCAAAGGATGCAAAATGATGAGCGGTTGGAGTACTTTATTTTATAAAGAGGTTTTGCGTTTTTGGAAGGTGAGTTTTCAAACCGTAGCGGCACCTGTGCTTACCTCTGTTTTATACATGCTTATTTTTGGTCATGTACTAGACCAACATGTCAAGGTCTATGACACCATTGGTTATACCGCTTTTTTAATTCCTGGTTTGGTCATGATGAGTATTTTGCAAAATGCTTTTGCCAATAGTTCATCGTCCTTGGTTCAAAGTAAAATCATGGGTAATTTGGTGTTTTTATTATTAACACCACTCAGCCATTGGAGTTGGTATTTTGCTTATCTAGGTTCTTCCGTTTTAAGAGGTTTAGCTGTTGGACTAGGGGTCTATGTATGTACAGCCTGGTTCGGCGGTTTTTACTTCGCCCACCCCCTCTGGATTATCGTGTTTGCAGTTTTAGGTGCTGGCATCTTAGGTTGTTTGGGTTTGTTAGCTGGATTATGGGCCGATAAATTTGACCAAATGGCAGCGTTTCAAAGTTTTATTATTATGCCAATGACTTTCTTGAGTGGAGTTTTTTACTCTGTAAACTCATTGCCTCCTTTTTGGCAAAAAGTCAGCCACTTCAATCCATTTTTCTACATGATTGATGGTTTTAGATTTGGCTTTATTGGCCATAGTGATAACTCGGTGTGGTTGAGTTTTTCAGTTGTACTAACAGCATTTTTATTGGTAAGCGCTTTAGCCATTCATTTATTGCGCATTGGATACAAAATAAGAGGTTAAGCCATGACGGCAGAGCAAATTAAACAAATGATTGCCAATGGTTTGGCATGTGAATTTTTAACCCTAGAAGGTGATGGTCGCCATTGGTACGCAGTGGTAGTAAGCGTATCGTTCGAGGGCTTGTCAAAAATCCGTAGGCATCAAGCGGTTTATGCTACTTTGGGTTCTAAAATGCATACCGACGAGGTGCATGCTTTATCAATGAAAACCTATACCCCAGCCGAATGGGCTAAAGTACAGTCTGAAAGTTAAACAATCAGGGGTACTTAATTTTTTATAATCGCTCAATTATTTTGCACATTTTTTCAAATTATTTTGTATTTCCATTAATCATTCAACAAGCTCAATCATGGATAAATTAAAAATTCAAGGCGGCCATTCTTTGCATGGCGAAGTGACCATCTCCGGTGCTAAAAATGCTGCCTTACCAGAGCTGTGTGCTGCCCTGTTAACTGCCTCTCCCATTAGATTAGATAACGTGCCGCATCTTGATGATGTTAACACCATGTTTAAACTGATTGCTAACATGGGCGCTAAAATTGAGCGACAAGAAAATGCAGTATTAATTGATGCCTCCACATTAACTAAACCAGAAGCACCATATGAGTTAGTGAAGACCATGCGTGCAGCCGTTTTGGCCTTAGGTCCTTTATTGGCTCGTTTTGGTCATGCACATGTTTCCTTACCAGGTGGTTGCGCTATTGGATCTAGACCTGTTGATCAACACATCAAAGGTTTGCAGGCGATGGGTGCCATTATTGATGTAGAGCACGGTTATATGGTGGCGCGTTTAGCACCAGGCTTAACTCGTTTAAAAGGTGCCCGAATTACTACTGATATGGTCACAGTCACTGGAACCGAAAATTTCATGATGGCAGCCTGTTTAGCCGAAGGTGAGACTATTTTGGAAAACGCCGCTCAAGAGCCAGAAATTGTAGATTTGGCAGAAATGCTCATTAAAATGGGAGCCCAAATCCAAGGCCACGGCACAAGTAAAATTCATATTCAAGGTGTAGAGGCACTGCATGCTGCCCAGCATCAAGTAGTTGCCGATCGTATTGAAGCGGGTACTTTTTTATGTGCCGTTGGTGCTGCACAAGGCAAGGTATTTTTAAAACATGCTAGAGCAGATCATCTTGATGCAGTGATTGACAAATTAATAGAGGCGGGCGCTTTTATACAATCCACTCCAGAAGGCATTAGCATTGAAGTCGATAAGCGTTTAAAAGCGCAAGGTTTTAGAACTACGGAATACCCAGGTTTCCCTACCGATATGCAAGCTCAGTTTATGGCTTTAAATACGATTTCTGAAGGTACCATAAAAATTACAGAAACCATTTTTGAAAATCGTTATATGCATGTCAATGAGTTGGTGCGCCTAGGCGCTAATATTCAAATTGATGGCAAAGTGGCTATGGTTGAAGGAGTCGCAAAACTCTCGGGAGCAACTGTTATGGCAACCGACTTACGAGCGTCTGCTAGTTTGGTGATTGCTGGTTTAGTGGCAGAAGGCGAGACCATAGTTGATCGCATTTATCATCTTGATCGTGGTTATGATCAGATGGAAATTAAACTTCAGTTATTAGGTGCTGATATTCAACGATTGAGTTAATTAAAGTGGCATGCGTCAATATAGGGCGCATGATCACTTTTTAACTGATAGGTTTGTCAGTCCTTCATTAATACATATGAATTTTTTTACCACTTCTAGTAACGGCTGGCGTTTAACTGTATCTGAACGCGTTTTGGTGTTGCTTAGTGCATTTTATATCGCAGTTGTATTAAATGCGGTGGTATTTGTACGTCGTGCCATAAGCCTTGAAGCAACAACGAGTTGGACCAATGCAATACTTGTGTTAAGCACAGAGGTATTGCTTTGTTATGCTTTAACAGTTTTATTATTAACTGCTCTTAGCTATTTAGGGCGACATGTTTTTAAGTTGTTTTTAGTATTAATGGTGTTGTTATCAGTGGCAGCGAGTTACTACATGACTTTTTTTAATGTAGTGATTGGTTATGGTGTGGTGCAAGCTGTATTAACTACCGATGTGGATTTATCCAAAGAGTCAGTGGGCTTGTGGTTTATCGTTTATGTGTTTATTTTGGCTATTTTGCCAATCGTTTGGGCTGGATTTTGTTTAACTATTCATAGTTGGCAAAAATCTAAAAAGTCAGCTAGATTGGCTTTTACTCATTGGTTTCACTTAAGGCTTCAATCGCTTCTCACATTTATTTTGGCCGCTATTTTATTTACTATTGCTTATTATTTACTCAATCAAGTAGTGCCACAAAAACGCCAAGATCAAGCGGTTGTAATCAGTCCTGCCACGTTAGCTGCTCATTTGTATTTACCAAGTAATTGGGTGGCAGGTCTAGCCATGTCTGCCTCTAACTCTGTGCAAGGTGCAATAAGCAATCGACAGTTAAAAAGCCCCGTAAATAGCTTTGACTATATCGCCCCCCAAACGCTAGACGATGTACATGTGGTGCTTGTGATTGGGGAGTCAGCGAGATCAATGAATTTTAGCTTGTTAGGTTATAGCCGTCCTAATAATGATTTATTAAATCAACAAAAAAACTTAGTCGCTTTTAAAGCTCAATCTTGTAATACGTCCACCAAACTTTCTTTGCAGTGTATGTTTGTGAGACCGGAGGCAGTGACCGAAAAAGGTATGCAAGCACCTATTATTTCAGAGCAAACTGTATTTTCAGTATTAAAAAGTTTAGGCTTTACCATTGATTTATTTGCCATGCAATCAGAGGTTTGGTTTTACAACTCTGTGAATGCCGACTTTTATAAAATTCGAGAAATTATTGCCGCCCAATCGCATAATATTGGTAAAGCACAATATGATGAAATGTTAATTCCAGAATTAAAAGATTCGGTAAACAAGCATGCAAAAGGGAAGCACTTGGTTATTTTGCATACCAAGGGATCACATTATTTATATACCAGCCGTTATCCAAGGTCTTTTGCGCGCTATCAACCCGAGTGTCAAGGTCTTGATAGTGGGTGTAGTAAACAAGAAATGATTAATTCTTATGACAACAGCATTCTGTATTTAGATTATTTCTTAAGTCAGGTGTACAACACAGTAAAAGATAAAAAAGCATTGGTTATTTATGTTCCCGACCACGGTGAGTCAATTGAAGAAAACAATCATTTTCATGCTACTCCCAAGCCCTTAGCTCCGCCTGAACAAACTAGTATTCCTTTAATGGTCTGGGCTTCACCTGGTTTTTTAAGTGAGCCAAGCCACGAAAAGCTGTTTGCAAGGCTAAAAAGTAAATCACATCAAACCGCTTCGCATCAGCAGTTGTTTGATTCTATTTTAGGTTGCCTTAATATTCAATCTAACAATGGTGGAATTAATCCCGCTAGAAACTTATGCCATTAAACAAATTCATTTTGTAAATGATTGGTACTTGATTTGGCAATTAAAAAAACTATTTTAAATAAAGAGAAAACTATGATTACCTTAGCATTGTCTAAAGGCAGAATTTTTGATGACACATTGCCCTTGCTTGCAAGTGCAGGCGTAGAAATGTTAGATGATCCACAAACATCAAGAAAATTGATTTTAGCTACTAGTCGCCCCGATTTAAGAGTGGTACTGGTGCGAGCCACAGATGTTCCGACCTATGTCGAATACGGTGGTGCGGACCTTGGCATTACAGGTAAAGATGTCTTACTAGAATATGGTGGAAGTGGTTTTTACCAACCATTAGACTTGGGTATTGCAAAATGCCGAATTAGTGTGGCGGTGCGTAAAGACTTTGATTATGCACAAGCAGTGAAAAAAGGTTCGCGCTTAAGGGTTGCAACCAAATATGTAGATATTGCACGTGAATTTTTTGCTAAAAAAGGCGTACATGTTGATTTAATTAAATTATATGGCAGCATGGAGTTGGCTCCCTTAACTGGTTTGGCCGATGCGATTGTCGATTTGGTTTCAACCGGAAATACCTTAAAAGCCAATGATTTAATTGAAGTAGAACCAATTATGGAAATTAGCTCTAGGTTAATTGTCAATCGAGCAGCGATGAAGTTAAAACATGAAAAAATTCAACCCTTAATTGATGCATTTAATACCAGTGTAAGTCAGTCTGCTTCTAATACATAAATATAAACATCATTTCTTAACCTTTATCACTTGATATGAATATGACTTTAACAGCTCGTCCGCTACTACTCAACAGTAATGAGGCTGATTTTTCAACTCAGTTAAACCATCGTCTTAGCTGGGCTGATCACACCGATCATCAAATTGAAACAGTAGTGACCGATATTTTGCATCAAGTTAAAACCAGAGGTGATGCAGCTGTTATTGAATATACCAATCGTTTTGATAGACGAAATGTGCAGTCAATTGATGAGTTGGTGTTGGCCCCCGAACAGCTTAAAAAAGCTTTTTTAGATTTACCGCAAGCCCAGCGTAATGCCCTAGAAAATGCCGCCCAAAGAGTAAGAGTGTTTCATGAAGCACAAAAAAATGCCAATGGAAAAAGCTGGAATTACATTGATGCGGATGGTAATTTATTAGGCCAAAAAGTCACTCCCATTGAGCGAGTAGGGATTTACGTACCTGGTGGGAAGGCTGCTTATCCGTCTTCCGTTTTAATGAATGCGATACCGGCTAATGTGGCAGGTGTCAAAGAAATTCTGATGGTGGTGCCAGCTCCAGACGGAATTCTTAACCCATTAGTTTTAGCGGCTGCGTATTTGTCTGGGGTGACTAAAGTGCTCACTATTGGCGGGGCACAAGCGGTGGCCGCTCTTGCTTATGGTACGACAAGTATTGTCGCAGTAAATAAAATTACCGGACCTGGTAATGCGTATGTAGCGGCTGCAAAGCGACGTGTTTTTGGTAAGGTTGGAATTGATATGATTGCCGGCCCTAGCGAAATTTTAGTTATTGCCGACGGCAGCACTCCAGCTCACTGGGTAGCCATGGATTTATTTAGCCAAGCCGAGCATGACGAATTAGCCCAAAGTATTTTAATTAGCCCAAATGAATCTTATATTCAAGCAGTGCAAACTGCGATTGATGAGTTGCTGCCCACCATGCCTAGGGCGGAAATTATTGCTAAATCATTAAACGACAGGGGCTTATTTATTATTGCTAAAACCATGCAAGAGGCCTGTGCAATTAGCAATCAAATTGCTCCAGAGCATCTTGAAATCAGTTGTACCGAGCCCCACCTATGGGAGCCTTTATTAACTGAGGCGGGTGCTATTTTTATGGGCTCTTACACCAGCGAGTCCTTAGGCGATTATTGTGCAGGTCCTAATCATGTATTGCCCACTAGTTCAACTGCCAAATTTTCTTCACCATTAGGCGTGTATGATTTTCAAAAGCGCTCTAGCCTTATTCAGGTGAGTCGTCAGGGAGCACAAATTTTAGGGCCAATTGCTGCCGAATTAGCTTATGCAGAAGGATTACAAGGTCACGCCTTAGCTGCAGAATATCGATTGGATAAAAATGCAAAATAAAACTACTACCCGCTCGGTGATTAGGTCAGACATAATGGCTATGCATGCCTATGTAGTGCAAGATAGCAAGGGTTATGTCAAGCTTGATGCCATGGAGAATCCTTATACATTAAGTGCGCCCTTACAAGCTGAATTAGGCAAACGTTTAGCCGCCATTGAGGTCAACCGTTATCCGGGTCAGCGAATTCACGATCTACAAAATGCCTTGGCTCATTATTGCAATCTGCCTGAAAACTATTCACTTATTTTAGGTAATGGCTCTGATGAGTTGATCTCTTTATTGGCAATCGCAATTGATCAGCCAGGAGCCAGTATCATGGCGCCTTTGCCAGGTTTTGTGATGTATGAGATGAGTGCCAAAATTCAAGGTGTTGAGTTTATTGGTATTGAATTAGACGCAGATTTTGAATTAGATGTCGATACCATGTTGCAGGCCATTCATACCCATCAACCTGCATTAGTTTATTTGGCTTACCCTAATAACCCAACTGCTAATTTATGGTCTGATGAAGCAATGCACAGCATCATACAAGCTTGTGAAATGGTAGGAAGCTTAGTGGTGATTGATGAAGCCTATCAACCATTTGCGAGTAAATCGTTTATTCAAGAAATGACACAATATCAAAATGTGTTGTTATTGCGGACCTTAAGCAAATTTGGCTTAGCAGGGGTCCGGTTAGGTTATTTGGTTGGCCCTAGCCACATTGTGAATCAAATTGATAAAATTAGGCCACCCTATAATATAAGTGTGCTCAATGCAGAGGCTGCTTTGTTTGCCCTAGAGCATCAAGCAGAGTTTCAACAGCAAGCACAATTAATTTGCCAAGAGCGCGACCTATTGCTCTCACAACTTGAAGCGCTTGATCAATTAAAGGTCTATCCTAGTCAAGCTAATATGATTTTATTACGCTTAAAACTACCATTGCTGGCAGCTGAGGTTTTTCAAGGCATGAAGGACAAAGGAGTACTTATTAAAAATGTTTCCTCTTTGCATACATCGCTCAATAATTGCCTCAGAATTACTGTAGGAACAGCGCAAGAAAATCAACAAATGATGAAAGCTTTAAAGGCCTGTTTATGAACTCAAGAATCGCAAGCGTAGAACGCATTACCAACGAAACTGCAATTACTGTCACTGTTAATTTAGACGGTACTGGAAAAGCCAATATTCAAACGGGTATTGGATTTTTTAACCACATGTTAGATCAAATTGCCCGTCATGGATTAATTGACCTAGACATTGTGGCTAAAGGCGACTTACACATTGATGGTCATCACACGGTAGAAGACGTTGGCATTACGTTGGGACAAGCAGTGTTAAAGGCGGTAGGCGATAAAAAAGGTTTACGTCGTTTTGGCCATGCGTATGTTCCACTCGATGAAGCTTTATCAAGAGTCGTAGTTGACTTTTCTGGTCGTCCTGGTTTGATGATGGATATCCCTTTTACAGCGGGTCAAATCGGTGCATTTGACACACAACTCACACATGAGTTTTTTCAAGGGTTTGTGAATCATGCGCTGGTCAGTTTGCATATTGACAACCTTAAAGGTTCTAATGCGCATCATCAGGCTGAAAGTGTTTTTAAGGCTTTTGCTAGAGCATTAAGAGCTGCTGTAGAGCTTGATTCTCGACAATTAGATCAAATACCCTCTACAAAAGGCAGTTTATAAGCAAATTTTGTCAAATTTTGGTAAAACTGTTGCAAATAATTGCCAAGCAAGAACTTTGATTCGCTAAAATAAGTGCGTCTATCGTCTGTTAAATTCAATAAATTAGAAACTTAATATTAAATATGAATGCAAGTCCTACGGTTGTTGTAGTGGACTACGGAGTAGGTAATTTACGCTCAGTGGCAAATGCTTTAAGCACGGTAGCTACTGGTGGTCAATTCCAAGTTTTGATTAGCGCCAATCCTGCCGACATTGATCGAGCAGACCGTCTTGTTTTGCCTGGTCAAGGGGCCATGAAAGATTGCATGGATTCGCTTGATACTTCAGGGCTGAAGTCATCTATTTTAAAAGCGGTTCAAAACAAGCCCTTATTTGGTGTGTGCGTCGGAATGCAAATGTTACTCGACTACAGCGATGAAGGGGCCATCAATGGTCAGCCAACAGCTGCCCTTGGTCTTATACCCGGTCATGTTGAGCGCTTCCAGCTACAAGGACAATTACAACCTGACGGCAGTCGATATAAAGTACCTCAAATGGGCTGGAATCAAGTTGACTTTGCTAGTACTGCAGCTGCACAGCATGTCATGTGGCAGGGTATTCCCAATAACGCCTATTTTTATTTTGTGCATAGTTTTTATGCCAAACCTAATAATCCTAGCCATGCGGCTGCAGTAGCTGATTACGGTGGTTTATTCACGGCTGCGTTGCAAAATAACAATATTTTTGCAACGCAGTTCCATCCAGAAAAAAGTGGTGAGCAAGGTCTTGCGCTTTATCGCAATTTTTTAAGCTGGCAACCCTAGGAATCAAGTCTTTATAGGCAAGGTTTTAAAAGTTGTTTTTATTTTTGTTTTTTTATTGGTCATTATTTTTCGATATCATGCTTCTCATTCCTGCTATTGATCTTAAAGATGGTCACTGTGTTCGTCTCAAACAGGGCGACATGGACCAGTCCACCACTTTTGGCGAAGACCCTGTCGCCATGGCCCGTTCATGGATTGAAAAAGGTGCACGTCGACTGCACTTGGTCGATTTAAATGGTGCATTTGCTGGGAAACCAGCTAATGAACCTGTTATTCGTAAGATTCTTAAAGAATTTGGCTCTGAAATTGATATTCAATTAGGTGGTGGCATTCGTGATCTAGATACTATCGAGCGGTATCTAGATGCTGGTTTGCGCTATGTGATTATTGGCACGGCGGCGGTCAAAAATCCGGGTTTTTTACAAGATTCTTGTACTGCTTTTGGTGGTCATATTATTGTAGGTCTAGATGCAAAAGACGGTAAAGTAGCAACTGACGGTTGGAGCAAAGTAACCAAGCACGACGTTGTTGATTTAGCCAAAAAATTTGAAGGTTATGGCGCCGAATCAATTATTTACACAGATATTGGTCGTGATGGCATGTTAACTGGCATTAACATTGAAGCAACAGTGCGATTGGCTCAGGCCTTAACGATTCCTGTAATTGCCTCTGGTGGTTTGTCCAATATGGATGATATCGAAAAATTGTGTGAGGTCGAAGAAGAAGGTGTGGAAGGCGTTATTTGCGGGCGCTCGATTTATACTGGCGACTTAGATTTTGAAAAAGCTCAGTTATTTGCCGATGATTTAAACGGCTAAAACCCAATTAAGCTAGCTAATTAAAGGCTAGCTTTTTTTTACTAAAAAATATATATGCTTGCTAAAAGAATTATTCCTTGTTTAGATGTGACCGGTGGTCGAGTAGTGAAAGGTGTTAATTTTGTAGCATTGCAAGATGCAGGTGATCCTGTTGAAATTGCCGCTCGTTACAACGAACAAGGTGCGGATGAACTCACCTTTCTGGATATTACGGCCACTTCGGACGCTAGAGATATGATTTTGCCAGTCATTGAAGCAGTTGCGTCTAAAGTTTTTATCCCTTTAACAGTAGGAGGAGGCGTACGTTCAGTAGCAGATGTCAGGCGTTTACTTAATGCTGGTGCAGATAAAACCAGTTTTAATTCGGCCGCCATACAAAATCCACAGGTTATTCAAGAATGCTCCGATAAATACGGCTCACAATGTATTGTGGTAGCTATTGATGCTAAACGTAGGTCTCAGCCTGTTGGTGCTTCGCCTGCTTGGGATGTTTATAGCCACGGTGGGCGAGTCAACACAGGCCTAGATGTTTTGGAATGGGCCCAAAAAATGGAGAGTTTAGGGGCAGGTGAAATTTTACTCACCAGCATGGATAGAGATGGTACCAAATCTGGTTTTGATTTGGAACTCACACGTACCGTGAGTGATGCCCTTCAAATACCAGTCATCGCCTCTGGCGGAGTGGGAAGTTTAGAGGATTTATCTGATGGCATAGAGTTGGGTCATGCAGATGCCGTTTTAGCTGCCAGTATTTTTCATTATGGCCAGTTCACAATTGCACAAGCTAAAGCAAGCATGAAACAACGCGCTATCCCCGTCAGGCTCTAACATATTGAAATAAAACAACAGTTTGTAAAAAATTAAACGTCAGATTTTGTCGAGTAATTGAGCGTATTAGGATTAAATACCATTAAACTCAAGGGTGAATGAAGCAAGGATTTTAAATCTCTGCTGAATTTACCCTTTTTTTATATTTATTAACATAATAGTGGCTAATAGCCTCTTATTTTTGATAGTAATTATGAAAGAAAAAATGAGTGGGTGACAGTTTTGTTTAAATAAATAAAATTTAATTTGAACTAAATTACAAATTTATAGAAATTTAACCGTATCTCAAGCACAATTGACGATGTAGTTGATTTGGAGGTAGTTCATGTTAAATCAAGATTTACAAAGTTATAAGGTATTAGTTATTGATGATAGCAATACCATTAGGCGTAGTGCTGAGATTTTTCTCACTCAAGCAGGGCACCGGGTCATGTTGGCAGAAGACGGATTTGATGCCTTGGCTAAAGTAGGAGAATTTGAGCCTGATTTGATTTTTTGTGACATATTAATGCCTCGCTTAGATGGTTATAAAACTTGTACTGTCATCAAACAGAATCCAAAATACGGTAGTATTCCAATTGTGATGTTATCGTCTAAAGATGGCGTATTTGATAGAGCAAGAGGTCGTATAGCAGGATCTCAAGACTATATGACTAAACCATTTACCAAACAGGAAATGCTTCAAGCAGTAACGAGATATGTACAAGCTGGTTCAGAGGATTAGAAATGGCAATTAAAAGTATTTTGATTGTGGATGATTCCCGCACAGAATTGATGTATTTGGCTGAAATGCTGATGCGTCGCGGGTATTCGGTTAAGACGGCTAATAATGCTGAAGATGCATTACGCTTAATTGCTGGCGAGCGTCCCGATTTATTATTGCTTGATGTGGTGATGCCAGGTCTTAATGGTTTTCAACTCACTCGTCAACTCACTAAAAATCCCGAAAGTTCAGAAATCCCAATTATTCTATGCACTAGTAAAAATCAAGAAGCTGACCGAATTTGGGGCTTAAGACAGGGCGCAAAGGACTATATTTTAAAACCTGTCAATGAAAATATATTGCTATCAAAAATTAAGGCTCTCTAGTGCTTAGAAGCTAAAGATACGACATATATTAAGCTATCTGAATTACTCAATAGCGCTCATTACATCCTCATTAAGAATGGGTTTTCAGTGAAAAAAAAAGAAAGTATTCACCAACTTCAGGAGCGATTGGCTCAACGCTTAGCAATTAGTTCTCAAAGTGGTGCTGTAGCCACTTGGTTGGCTATTGAGTTGGCTGATGAGCGATTTTTGTTACCACTTAAACACTCCGGAGAAATTTTTAGTTTGCCCACCATTAATTTTGTGGCTCATGCAAAAAAATGGTTTTTGGGTGTTTCTAATCTGCGTGGTTTGTTATTCGGTGTGGTCGATTTTGCGCAGTTTTTGGAATTACCAAAAACCAACCAAGAAAATTCAGAGCGAGGAAATGAGGCTTGTTTGGTGGCCTTATCCGATATTTTTGGCGTTAATTGCGCCCTTTTAGTCGATCGTTTGTTGGGTTTGCGTTCACATGAAGAGTTTATTGGTTCAAGGACATTACACGAAACGCGTCACCCTTATTTTGTTAGTGAGCTCAAAGACAAAAATGGTTTGTTATGGCGCGAAATTGATTTAAGCCAACTTGTCACCAATGCTAGTTTTTTAGACATTCGTAGTCGATAAAACAAAGGCTTGTAACTTCTTTTGGACAGTAAAAAATGAAAAATACCGAGACACAACAAGAACCTTCTGGCTTTAATTTATTCGATGCTCCAGCTATTGTTGCCCCTGATGCGAGAAAAATGCAAGATTTGTCAGTAGAGGAAAGAGTTCAAGTTGAAAGCTTAATCGCAACAGTAGTGAACGCAGATGAACCCGATTTTGTGACAGTCACGGAAACATCGTTAACACGGTAACGGGTGCCTGTTGCCCAATCACCGGACCAGTTGAAGCTTTC
>JALQUL010000218.1 GCA_023260735.1 Limnohabitans sp.
ATGAACTTTGAGCAAACGCTGACACTGGAAAAGCCAAAGATACGGCTGCCAATGTCAACGCTACTCGGCGCTTTAATTGAAAAGATTTCATTATTGTCTCCTACCGGTTAAAAAAGTGGAAAATCCACGGAACTACAGAAACTCGAATTAATTCAAAGGTGAAAATGGCATAGCCTTTAAAATTTTATTATCCATCTCGTCAACCAAGGCTTGCAAACTCGGAATAAAAGCCTGCCATTCGGGATCTTTTCCCAACAACGCTCGCCTTGCTTCTCGGTCATCTAAACTGCTGTAAGCCCAAATATGCACCACTTGATTCAAGGGGCCAATATCTGAGTAAAAATAACCAACCAGATGACCCAAATGGCGCTTTTGAATTTCAATACCTGTGCTTTGCACGATTTCAATATATTGAGGTAAAGCACCCACTTTTAGTCGGTAGGTACGCATTTCATAAATCATCAATTGCTCCAAAAAATTGCTAGCGCATTACAAATGGATCAGCGATGGGTTGATCACTGGTATTGATCCACACTGCCTTAGAACGGCTGTAATCTAAAATTGATTCAAAACCGGCTTCGCGTCCATAACCACTTAATCCAAAACCACCAAAGGGAACCAAAGGTGAAATAGCCCTGTAGGTATTGACCCAAACAATTCCTGCTCGTATTTTTTTAACCATTCTTTGAGCCCTAGAAATATCTTTGGTAAAAACACCAGAAGCTAGTCCAAAACCTGTGTTGTTGGCTAATGTTAAGGCTTGTGCTTCGTCTTCAAATTGCAAGACACTAAGTACTGGACCAAAAAACTCTTGCTGTACACAGGGTAGTTGGTCATGATCACAATCTAAAATGGTAGGTTGAAAATAAAAACCCTTACCCATTTCATGAGCTCTTGAACCGCCCGTTAATAGTTTGGCACCCTGCTCTGTACTGAGCTGAATTAAATTTTCAATACGTTGAAGTTGACGCTCAGTGGCCAATGGTCCCATTTCCGTTGTTAAATCTTGCGGATCACCTAAGCGAATAGATTGCGCTTTTTGTACCAATAGTTTCATTAGAGGTGCATGAATTGATTTTTGCACCAGTAATCTTGAACCCGCTACACAGCTTTGTCCTGAGGCAGCAAAAATACCTGACACAATAGCATTAGCAGCACTTTCTAAATCGGCATCTGCAAAAATAATAATCGGCGATTTACCACCCAACTCAAGCGAGGTAGATGCTAAATTTTGACTGGAATTGCGAACAATGTGCCTAGCTGTTTCTGGACCTCCAGTAAAAGCAATTCGTGATACCAAGGGATGTGACGTAAGAGTCAAACCACAATCTTGGGCAAAGCCAGTAATCACATTCACCACACCTGCAGGAAAACCTGCCTCATGAACTAATCTAGCAAATTCTAACAACGGAGCAGGTGCCTCTTCAGAAGCTTTTAAAACTACTGTGCAGCCAGCTGCTAAAGCAGGTCCCAGTTTAACGGCAGATAAAAATAATTGAGAATTCCAAGGCACAATAGCAGCCACTACTCCTATTGGCTCTCTGCGACTATAAACTTCCATATCTTGTTTATCGACAGGATATTGATGTCCATGGACCTTATCGGCTAATCCTGCGTAATAGCGGTAATAATCAGCTATATATAAAATTTGTGCTCTTGTTTCACGCTTGATTTTTCCAGTATCTTGGGTTTCGATTTGGGCTATAGCATCAGCGTTATCTTCCAGCAACTGAGCTAAGCGATAGAGCAACTTGCCTCTTTGAGTCGCATTTAACAGTGGCCAAGAGCCGTTGCTTAAGGCATAGTGAGCCGCTTGCACAGCACGATTCACATCATTAGCACTGGCAGCAGGCATAGAGGCCCAACTAGTTGCATTGGCCGGATTAATGCTTTCAAAATTTTGATCCGCATTAAGGAATTGACCATCAATATATTGCTGAAATTGCTTAAGTATCATTAGAATTACTTTCAATAAAAAAACACTACAACGATTGATGATGACACATGACTCCAACGAATACATTGTTGGAGTAGTGATGGGATACAAACACGAATCCCAATAGGTTCATCAATGCTTCAATGACATAGTTTCATACTTATTGAAATGCAGGCATCACTTTTTTGATAAACAGCTCTAGCGATTTTTTCTTTTCATCAAACGTCATATGGCTGTCTAACCAGTAACTATATTGGTC
>JALQUL010000235.1 GCA_023260735.1 Limnohabitans sp.
TTCCGTCTGCAGCCGAAACTACTCGGTAGCCTAAACGTTGCAGCAGTCGTTCAGTTACCCTTCTAACGGTAATAGAGTCATCTACCACCATTACCAAAGGTTTTTTACCCGAATTGGCTAGTGCTTCTTTTTCAGGCGTAGGCAAGGCTTGTTTTTGATTGGCTTTGAATTTTTCAGCATATACCAAAGCCAAAGCAACTGGGTTGTAAATAAAGACCACATCGCCAGACGGCAAAATCGTTACACCTGTTAAGCCAGGTAATTGCGACAATTGTGGCCCCAAGTTTTTAACAATTACCTCTTGATTATTTAAAACTTCATCCACGTGAATAGCAAGGCGACGTCCTGCACTTCTAACAATTACCACCGAGACAGTTTTTTGTTGTGTTTCTTTGGTTTGTTTTGAACCACCAAACAAAAGACCCGCCCAAAAGAAGTTAAGTTGTTCTTGGCTATAAACCACTGTACCTTTTTCATAGGCTTGGGCTAAATCTTTTTGAGAGTAACGCAAAACTTGCTCGACCATACCCACCTGAATTGCAGTAACCGTGGTATCACAACGAACCAATAAAACCTGAGTGGTGGCTGTTGTAAGTGGTAAAACCAAACGCAGTCCAAAGCCTCGGCCTTTTTCGTTGGCTACTTCCATTCGTCCGCCTAAACCATCAATAGCCGAGCGAACCACATCCATACCAATACCACGACCAGAAATTTCGGTTACCTCAGTAGCGGTTGAAAAACCCTGTGAACAAATCAATTCAAAAGCTTTTTCTAGACTGATATTTTTTTCGCTCGCTTTGATTAATCCGGCTTTTATGGCTTTTTGAGAAATCGAGTCAAGATCTAATCCACGACCATCGTCACGGAATTGAATAAATACATCGTTCCTATCGTGACTAATAGCAATATGAATATGTCCTAATTCATTTTTATTGGCTTTTACACGCTCATTTGGACTTTCAATTCCATGAGCTACCGCATTACGAATAAGATGCTCAAGGCAAGGACCTACTTTGTCTAATAGCTGCCTATCAAGTTCTAAACTACCACCCTCAATTACTAAGTTAACCTTTTTATCGACATCTTTAGCCGCTTGCCTGACAGTACGATGCAAGCGCTCGGACAGCAAATCAAACTCCACCATTCGGGTTCTTAAAATAGTCCTTTGTAAATCACGGGCTTGTCGGCCTTGACTGACCAACTCATCAGTGGCTAAATCGATGTTCCGTGCAATACCTCTTTGTACAGTAGCAACGTCACTAACTGACTCAGCCATTACCCTCACTAATTCTTGTACCCTGGTAAATCGATCAAACTCAAGCGGGTCAAACTGGGTTTCGGTTTCTTTTTGTAGGGTTAAACGAGACTGCATTTGGGATTCTGCTTGAATCTCCAGTTCACGTAATTGAACTCTTAAACGCTCGACATCACGGGTTAATTCGACTAAAGAAGATTTGAGTTTACCCACCTCGGTTTCAACTCGAGCACGGCTACTTAATACTTCACCAGCTTGATTCATTAATTGATCAAGTAACTTGGCACTTACCCTAACGACTTGTTTAGTTTGAGTGCTATTATTTTCGATAACTTGAATTTCTGAAGCGTGACTTTCCACTTTTTCAGCAAAGTTAGGATCAACTATAGCTGAATCAACTTGTGCTTCTAACTTATTTAAAATTTCAAGTGCTTCAACTTCAGACTGAGTTGCTGGTGCAAGATGGTTACTTGCAGATGCAGACACAGAAGCGGAAGCAGATGCTGTGACAGCTAAATCATCATTGGTAACAACAAGCGTTTGAATCGAGGGAGTAAGTAGATTGACCTTAGCCTCTGGCTCGACTTCTGAATCAATTAAATGGGGCTTAATCGTCAATCGATTCGCACTTGCCTGATAACCCAAAGATGGATTTTCATACAATTTGGCCAATTGTTCGACTTCTAACTCAATGTGATCAAACCAAGCTAATAAATCATCGACTTGTTCTTCCGATAAAGCAGTATCGGCGATAGTTTCAACTTCGGCCTCTAGACGATGTACGATTTCGCCTAGTCTATAAGCTCCCGCTAAACGCGCACTGCCTTTGAGAGTGTGTAAACCACGCAAAACCTCAATTTTCGCATCTCGGTTAAGATGATCAGAAGTCCACACACGGCTGTTGCGCATGAGCTCGGGCAATAAGTCACGACTTTCTTCTAAAAAGAATCCAAATAATTCAGTATCTAAAATATCAATTGGTAAATTGAACTCGTTGTCTGGTTCCACCACTTGAGCTTCTTGTGGATTGTCCGATGCGTTATTAAAATCAAGACCTGCAACCGCTACCTGTTTTAAAACTTCTTCTATAGCGTTAGGTGCAGCACCCACTGCCGGTGGAGTTCGAACAGGCGCCACTGGCTCGGGTTCTGGTGCACGTCTTATAAAACATAAGCGTTGTAATTGAGCAATTAGCACAGAGTCGGGCTCTTTGAGGAAACCAGCTGCAAACTGATGCAACAAATAACGAATCGAATCAACGGCCTGCTTAATCGTTTGAATTTCTTCCTCTTCAATAGAGGTCCAAGACTTAACATGGGCACAGACTTTTTCGAGTAAACGTGCCAAAGATGACAAACTGACTAAGCCCACCGTAGCAGAACACCCGGCTAAAAAGTGAGCACACTCTTCTGCTTCTGGAGGAATAGATTTTTCGCGCTCTAACATCCACTCACCCACCACCGTATCTAACTCTCTGGTTTTTTCATCCGCCTCTTGTAAAAAGATGCTGTACAGATCGAACTTGATACGCAAATGCCCCACTAATTTATATTGCTCTGACTCTGCAGGCCCCGTGTTAAGCTGCGAGGTCATTGCAGTTTGGGACAAAGTTTTAGTGGTACTTTTATCTACTGTAGCCACTAGCAAAGAATCACTTACCGACTCAGGCTCTAATACTTCGATTAACTGATTATCAAGATTGGAGTCGGTTAATGTTTCTGCGTTATGAACATCAATGGCATGAATTGGATCAAGGTCAGTGTTAAGAGTAGCAGCTAAGTCTTGACTAATTAGGCGCTCTTTTGCATCAAAAATCTGATCTAAATCTGACACTAAATTAACACTTTTGTCTGTGCTTATTTTGGTCTCTAACTGTTTTGTGTGTTGCTCAGATTGAGCTGGACTATCAAGATCAACTAATAACAAATCTGATAAGGTTTTAGTAGAATTCGAATTGCTAGTGAGATTTATTTTTTTAGAGTCAATTTTTACGAAATCTTGTTCTAAAAAATCAACCTCATCGTTTTCCGATATTTCAGTAGCATTAGCTTGTGATTCTTTTTCAGAACTTTGAATGGCTAAATTAGCGGGTTCATTTAAAAAATCAAAATCAGCTAAGCTGTCAATTGAGGCTTTTTGCGGAACTGCTGAATCGGCTTGAAGAACTGATACTGAAGCAGGGACCTCATCAAAAATATCATCATGCCTGACGACATCTTCAGTCGCTGAACTGCGATTTGAATCCTCTAAAACTAAATCAATATCTTTAATAGCGTGAAAATGTTCAATCGGACTACTTGTTAAATTGTCTTGAACTTGAACTGTAGATTTCGCCTCAACTTGCCAATCTAGGTTTTCAAAATCAAGACCTTCTAGTGTAGCTGCAACAATATTTTCTTGCTCTAGTTTTGTTTGCTGTAATTTTTTATCATTTTTAAAATCCTCTAATTCTAAAAACGAATTATTTTCGAAAGGAATAAGTGCATCTTCTGATGAAGCCGACTCTTCTGGTTTTAATTTTTGAGTGTCAATTGATACTTCATCTTGACCAAGTATTACCTCGGTTTCGTTGGGTTGAAGTCTTTCAGTAATAACGGTCGATTCTGCTAAGGAAGATGAGGAGGAGTCTTCTGAACCTACTATACCAACTGAGTTTTCTAATTGTTGATCAAGTGTATTTTTTGGTTCTCCAGTATTGACTAGAGATTCAATTTCTGAGAGTTCAAAATCTATTACCGCAGGAGCCTCAAATAAGTCCTGATTCAATGTAGCTGACTTTGCAACATCTTCTGCTTCCAGAAGTATATTCATTGGATCATCATTGAGTTTGGCAAAACCTTGATCGACTTCAAACTCTGAAAATTCCACTTCTATTTTTTTAACCTTTTTGCCTTTAACTGGAGCTTTTGCAGAACTATTGTCTTGACTATTTGCTTTTGGTACTTGCATCGCTGCGGCTAAATTATGAGGCGACAAGGAGCTTGTTTTATCTTTTAATTTTGTTTTTGATGGGTTGTTTGTAGTAGTTGCTTCAGTTTTAGTTTTGGTACTGTCTTCTTGAGATACTTTATCAAGGTTGGGCTTTTGAATTTTTGGTAAGTAATTAGTAGCGTCTTTTAAATAATGACCAACTGATTGGTACTTGCCCTTTTGGCGCATTAATTGAGCCGCGTCAATAAAAGGTTGAGCCTTCCACTCTGGGTCTTGACCAGCCGCTATCATGGCGGACCATTGACCAATTAAATTGAGTGCCTCTTGCGCCAATAAACATAAGTTGTCACTGACCGGATTGGTTTCATCGGTTAATTGCTCATTGAGTAATTGCTCCATCGACCATGAAGCATCTCCTAGCTCTTTAAGGCCCACCATTCGGGCGCTACCTTTTAAGGTATGAAATCCTCTTCTTAAACTCACTAATTTTTCGACATCTTTTGCATTAAGCTGCAAAGCAGAAACCGCCCCTAAACCTTGCTCTACCACATCTTGTGCTTCGTTGGCGAAGACACTTCGCATTTCACCATCTAGTTTTTTATTTTCTGCAAAGGCCGAATTAAGTTGGGTTTTATTAGTTTTTGAAGAAGATGTAATTGTGTTGTCTAAAAAGTCTTTAAGAGCGTTGTCGTCTTCAGAGTGAACAGAGGCGGACGACTCTTCGTATGACGCACTCGTTTGATTGGAATGCTGTGACCATACCCGTTCATCAAGAGGGCTTCCAAATGTAGAGGTAATAGCCGCTTCAGAATAGAGAGGATCGGAATGGGCCAAAGACTGAAACTGATGCGATGCGTTGCCAGTTGTCATAGTTAACAAAGAGCTCTGCAAATCAAACCTAAATATTTTGGCTGGTAATTTAGGTTGATAAATCAACATATCAACCATTAAACCCAAAGTTGCTACGTTAGAAGCAATATTTTGAACCAAAATAGTTTTGGTATTTTTATTTACAAGATCAGCCTCTATGGTGTCAAGTCTGCGCCTTAAATGAGTTACCGCATGTACGGCATCTTCTAGGCCGACGACAGACAAAACGCCCCGCATCTGATTAAGTAAGGTCGTTAAACGATCAACAGCATCTGAATTTTTGGTAGTTTGAAATAATAACTCGAAATGTCTCTCGGTTTCAGACACCAGTTGTTTCAGTTCACCTGCGACATTACCAATCGTTTGATGATCACCTGAACGCCTAAACAAAGCTTCCATCCAAGGCAATAAATTAGGCGCCTCTTGATTTTTACTCACTTGTTGCAAGCGGTGGAACATCACCTCTGTTTTGACTTTTAAATCAGGATCAGAACTATAGACGTCTGCGATCGTATCTTCTAAAAATAATAATGCGGTTGCAACTTCAAGGGCTAAACTAGACGAAACTGGTTGATCATTTTTTAATAATTCTTCGATGCAGGTTAATAAGGCTTGCGTTAAGGCCGATAATTCTGGCCATAAATGGCTCACAATTTTATGGAAATTGGTAAAGGCTAGCTCCAAATTGACCGGCTTATTTTGAGTACTTACCGACAGCTGTGACCAATACTCTTTAACTGCGTGGAGCAATAAATCTAGTTGCGCCAGCAGATCAGGATCTTTCACTTTAAAAGTTTGAATGGAGGCTAAATAATTTTGTTCAACTGGTTCTAGTTGGTGCTTATCAAATAACGATTGAATAAATGTTGATTTGACTAAAGCTGTGGTCGCGATTTTTTTGGCATTTGCCACCATTAAGTTGGGGTCAAAACTATACCAAGCACCTATAAAATATTTGAGTTCTGCCTGTAAGCCATCCAAAACTGGCGCTTGCAACAAACCAGGACTTTCATCTAGGGCTAAACGAATGGCTCTTGAAATAGTTCTTTTGACATATTTGTCAAAATTAAACTCGGTTTTTTCTAGGGTTTGTAAAAATACAATAGTCCAAAAAGATAGTTCTTGCAAACGAACATCGGTTCTTTTTTTGGCAATTTCAAAACAAGCTTGGATTAATGCTTGTAAGCTTGATTTATTGCCTTTCAGTAGCAATAACAAAGCAGCATCAATATCGGCTTTATCCATGGATTGCGGTGTTAAGCCAAAAACAGACCACTTTAAAGGAAACTCTAAGGCAAGTAGTTGATGAGACTGTATCCACCAATGTGCAGGGTGTAAATCATGTCGTTTAGCGTGTAAAGCAATGATTTCAACTATGGGTAATAAAACAGTTTCTGGCCAGTTTTTGCCATTCTCCATACCTGTTAAAAATGCACTAACAGAATACTGACAAGCCTTAACAGCCTTTAATAACTCAGGCTTAAGCACTTCGGGATTTTGTTTGGCTGAAAGCAAAACAGTGGCGATATCTTTGCAAATATCGGCACAAGCAAATTGTCCCACTAGTTTTAAGGCCCCTGCGGCTTTATGCATCTCAATTTCAGCAGATTTGAGATTGGGGGCACTGGCTAAATGGCTTGCTGGATTACTCTTTAGATTTTTATCTGTACCGTGCCAACTTTCAAGCCCATGCACAACTGCTGCTACTGCAATTGCAAGAGATTTGCGCACCTCAACCGACACCCAATTAAGTGCATCGGTTCGATTAGGAGTAGTGATATCAATCGCTGAGGATATGATTTTTGAAGCCATTAAATTAAACCTGTAAGACCTAGTGCTTTAAAAGCTTTTTGTCTATTAAGAAACCTTAAACCGAGAAACGGACTGACCCAACTGCTCAGCCATTGAGGCCAATTGTCGCACCTGATCTGCATTGGCCTTGGTACCCTCGCCGGTTTTTTCAGTCACTAACAAAATCCTTTGAATACTCTGGGCTACCACTTGGGCCGCTTCGGCCTCGACAGAAGTGGAGTGGGAAATAGTTTCAATCAGCTCAGCTAATCGACGGGACACCTCGTCAATCTCGGTTAAAGCAGAACCTGCATTATCGGATAATTTTGCACCTTCTACTACACCAAGTGTAGAACGCTCCATAGCCACAATAGCATCTTGAGTGTCACTTTGAATAGCTTTTACTAGATTTGAAATTTGCCTAGTGGCTTCGGCAGAACGTTCAGCAAGTCTTTGCACCTCTTCTGCCACCACCGAGAAGCCCCTGCCCGCTTCTCCCGCTGAAGCAGCTTGAATAGCTGCATTGAGAGCCAAAACATTGGTTTGCTCTGTAATATCAGAAATAAGTTCAGTGATCTCACCAATTTCTTGAGAAGACTCCCCTAATCGTTTAATACGTTTTGAGGTTTCTTGAATTTGATCTCTGATGGCATTCATACCACCAATCGCATTTTGTACAGCTCGTAAACCAGTTTCTGCTGCCAAACGAGATTGCCGTGCCACCGAAGCAGAACCTTGAGCTTGGCCTGAGACATCGGCTATTCGATTCGCCATGGCCAAAATAGCTTCACCAGTGCCTCTAATTTCTTGTTGCTGCTGATCGGTTGCCAATAATAAATTATTGGATGATGCTTCCACCTCGGATGAGGTTTTGGCCACCATAGTAGCCGCTTGCTGCACATTACCTACCAATGAGCGTAATTCTTCTACCGTATAGTTAACGGAATCGGCAATCGCTCCTGTAATATCCTCAGTTACTGTAGCTTGATGAGTTAAATCACCCAAAGCCACGGAGCCTAACTCATCCATTAATCGCATAATGGCCGCTTGGTTATTGGCATTAATACTTTTTGCCTTCGACTCTTGTTGTTCAGCTAATAACTGACGCTGCCTACTATCTAAAATTCGAACATAAGCCAAACCACCTACACAGGCCAAAGCCAATATAACCGACAATAATAAAACGCCAGCCTTCCAATCAGTAAGACTGCCTCGCGGAGTTAACTGCTCTTGCAATTGCGATAACTTTAGCCTTAGTGGATCGCTATCGTTTAATACTTCCGATTGGGCTGTACGTGCATCGACTAATGCGTCTAAATTGTCTAAAACACCTTTTGCATGGGATTTTGTATTTTCATAATGCAAAATCAACTCATCTAAGGCTGCAATGGTTTGTGGGTCTTTAGCGGCAGATAAGCGTAACTCGGCATTTCCCTCACGCATTGCTTTTGCGATTTCACTAAACGATTTTAAATCTTTGTCAAGCAAGAATACTGCTGATGGACTCACACCCCCCTCAGCGGTTAAAAACTCATTGGCTGATTTACCAATCCGCTGCGTTAACATCACCAACTGCCCTGCAGCCAAAACCTCTGTAGAAGGTGAGTTTTGCTGTAATTTAATAGAGGCAATGGTTTCTGCTGACTCTAAAAACTCTGCTGACTGCAAATTAATTTGTCGTAGGGCAGCGCTAACCGTAGTTAATACTTTTTCATGACTTTCTACTTTTTTGACGTTTTTTTCAGTTCTTTCAATAAGTGGCCATAGCTCGTTAATTAATATTTGTTCTTTGGCATCGGCTGCCGCTAATTGCATGTCAGTATCACCTAAGCGCAATCCTCTTACCGACTTACCTAATTCCAAGGCACTTGCTTTCATTTCAGTGAAAGCCTTTTGATTTCCTACTACAGCTTGGGTAATTGATTTGGCTAATCGTTGCGACTCTGTTACCGCATCGCCAGCAGTTGAAACTTGTTTGGCCACTTGATTAGATTTACCCAAACTAAACCAAGTCAAGCCAATAATTAAAACCAAAGAAACAGCTAAAACCAAACCTAATCTTTTTTGATGTACATCTGCTGTCGCACTACCCAAAATTGGTA
>JALQUL010000274.1 GCA_023260735.1 Limnohabitans sp.
TTGATTGAGCTTGGGAGGATGATTTTGACGCTGATTTAGCACGAGTTGAAAATAAAGCCATATTTTAATAATGCAAACAAGCCATAAAAAGCTGTGAATCAACCACCCAAAAAATAAAAAAAGATTAGTGGATGAGTAAATATAAAAAAATCTAAGTGGTGGCTTGGGGTGTGGGTAAACGGGCTACACCATTTGTGAGCACACCACCTACCGTATAAAAAGATCCAAACACTACGATTCTATCAGTCGGCTGAGCATTATTACTGGCTTCTTGAAGAGCTGCTTTCGGATTTTCGAAGCATTTTACCTTTACTCGGCCTTTTGGATCATGTGGTTTCCAACGCTCTGCCAACGCCAAAGCACTTGCAGCCCTTGCAGTTGGGAGGTCGGTGAAATACCAGTGGTCAATAATGGGCGCAATTTTATCGAACATGGGAGCTAAATCTTTATCGGCCATCGCTCCAAAAATTGCGTAAGTATTTTGAAAAAATCCCATAGCATCTAAATTGGCTGCCAAAGCCGCTACAGAATGTGGGTTATGAGCAACATCTAACACCAACGAAGGTTGTCCTGGTATGACTTGGAAACGCCCAGTTAACTCCACGGTGGCCAAACCTAATCGAATAGATTGAGCATCTACAGGTAAAAGTTCTCTTAATGCAGTAATAACCGCTAAAACACCAGAAGCGTTCAAAAGCTGATTAGCCCCTCTTAAAGCGGGATAAGCAAGTCCAGCATATCGACGGCTACGACCTGCCCATGCCCATTGTTGCTTATCTCCCGAAAAATTAAAATCAGTACCCATCACCCAAGCATCTGCACCTATATTTTTAGCCGCTGCAATAACACTGGCTGGTGGCACTGGATCACTAATAATAACGGGCTTATTAGCACGCATAATTCCTGCTTTTTCTATACCAATTTGTTCACGGTCTGAGCCTAAAAACTCCATGTGGTCTAGGTCAATGCTAGTAATTACAGCACAATCGGTGTCAATAATATTGACGGCATCTAAGCGGCCACCCATGCCTACTTCTAATATCACTACATCTAAATTGAGCTGAGACATGGTGTGCATAATGGCTAGTGTCGTGAACTCAAAATAAGTTAAGGATACTGGCTCTGATGTGTTGGCATCGATTTGGCACCTAGCTTGCTCTACCTTGGCAAAACCCGCTAATAAGACCTCAGTTTGAACAGGTACGCCTGAAACCCTAAGACGCTCTTCAAAATAAACCAAATGAGGAGAACCGTAAACCCCTGTTTTATAACCCGATGCACGCCAAATAGACTCCAACATGGCACAGGTTGAACCCTTACCATTGGTACCAGCTACAGTAACTACTGGGCAATTAAATTGGAGCTGCATTCTTTGGGCGACCAAGCGAACCCGATCCAATCCCATATCAATTGCCTTGCTATGCAGCTGTTCGCAGTGTGCTAACCAAGCGTCTAAATTATCAAAAGATTTCATGAGTGATGGTATGGAGGGTTAATGTTTTGAAAAATGCTAAATCGCATACATAAAGAGCCAATTGGACTGGCGAGTACGAAAAATCAAAATACGGTATCAAATATAAAAATCAATCAAAATAATCAACAGCGTATTTTACTCAATGACTATCGAGAGGCTGTGGGCTCCTAATTGATAAAAAGGTCTATTAGAATCTGTGAT
>JALQUL010000258.1 GCA_023260735.1 Limnohabitans sp.
CTCTTTAATTGGCTCCAACGGTGCTGGTAAAACCACCACTATGAAAGCCGTTACTGGTGGCCTGCCACTCAAAGGTGGCGACATTGAGTATTTAGGCAAAAGTATTAAAGGCCGTGGAGCTTGGGATTTAGTCAAAGAAGGTTTGGTTATGGTGCCCGAAGGCCGTGGTATTTTTACCCGCATGACCATTCTTGAAAACTTGCAAATGGGCGCTTACATCCGTTCTGATAAAGACGGTATTGCAGCTGACATTGAAAAAGTATATGGCTTATTCCCACGCCTTAAAGAGCGTCAAGCTCAATTGGCGGGTACTTTATCGGGTGGTGAGCAACAAATGTTGGCCATGGGTCGTGCTTTATTAAGCCAACCTAAAGTATTGTTACTCGATGAGCCTTCAATGGGTTTATCCCCCATCATGGTGGATAAAATCTTTGAAGTGATTCAAGATGTATCAAAACAAGGCGTTACTGTTTTGTTGGTGGAACAAAATGCGAGCCGTGCCTTAGGTATTGCTAACCGTGGTTATGTAATGGAATCAGGCCTTATTAGCATGAGTGGCGACGCCAAAGAAATGCTCAACGATCCAAAAGTACGCGCCGCGTATTTAGGTGAATAAAAAAGTTTAGTGCCTGAGTGTAAATAAGCACTGTATGATCAAGACACTATTGATGTTTACAACAAGAGGTTCTTGACGCATATGCGATTTGCACTTAGTCACTTAACACTTTACGAGTATGACAAACTAGTCGGACTTGGGCCACAAACTATTCGGTTAAGGCCCATGTCTCATTGTCCTAGTACCGTTTTATTTCACTCTATCACCATAGAACCTAATGGTCATGAAATTGCTTGGCTCAACGATGAGCTTGATAACCCGATTGCCATTTTAAATTTTGAACAAAAAATTAGACGCCTCAGCATCAGTGTCGATTTAGTCATTGATACCCCCCAAGTAATGGCGCCTGGTGTACATCCCTTAGGTACACAACATTATTTTGCGCACCACTCCCCCGATCAATTTTTTGCACCAGCTCAATTATGTGTTGCGGTTCAAACTTTTGCAGATACGTTTTGCCCAAGCGGTTTAAGTGCTCTCGCAACTGCTCAAATTCTGAATCAAGCGATTCACCAAAATATTCATTACAACATTCGTACTGAACCTGGTGTACAAAGCACAGAACAAACCTTAATGCTAAAAAGAGGCTCCTGCCGAGACTCGGCATGGTTGTTAGTTCAGTTGTTGCGCCAGCGTGGTTTTTTTGCAAGGTTTGTATCGGGTTATTTAATTGATCTGCCAGCTCAATCAGAATGGAATCAGCATCACACGCCCAATATGGCCGATCACCAACACACCGAGTTACATGCATGGTGTGAAGTCTGGACCGACGATATGGCTTGGGTAGGCCTAGACCCCACCTCTGGCTTGTTTTCTGGCTTTGGCCATATTCCCTTGGCCACTGGCATTAACACTGAACAAGCCTCCCCTTTAACAGGTTGGCTAGAGCCCTGCCAAGTGGCGTTCTCACACTCCATGCAATTGCGCTGGATTAAAACTTAAGTTTTTATTTTTCAATTTTTTCTTTTATAAACAGGAGATCAATATGTCAGTTTATGCAAAATTAGAATCTTTAGGTATTTCATTACCACCAGTAGCAGTGCCTGCTGCCGCCTATGTACCGTTTGTACAAACTGGCAATTTAGTTTTTTTAAGTGGTCATATTGCTAAAAAAGAGGGTGCCGTATGGGCCGGTCAGTTGGGCCTTAATATGCAAACCGAAGAAGGCAAAGCAGCCGCTCGTGCCATTGCCATCGACTTAATGGGCACCTTACACGCAGCAGTCGGCGACTTAAATAAAATCAAGCGCATTGTAAAACTCATGAGTTTAGTCAACTCTACCTCTACCTTTACCGAGCAACACTTAGTCACCAATGGTGCTAGCGAGCTATTTGGTGAAGTTTTTGGCCCTACCGTAGGGGCACATGCTCGCAGCGCATTTGGCGTGGCTCAAATCCCTATGGGTGCTTGTGTAGAGATTGAATTGATTGCGGAATTA